>DAOVJK010000099.1 GCA_030673265.1 Pseudomonadota bacterium
ATTATCTCTTGTTGGTCAAAGAAGCCTATATCGTCCAGCCCGCCGCCAGCGCCGGGCCGCTTTTAATCGACCACACCCAGCGGCTAGCCCTCCTGCTGCTCACTGCCGCCATGATTCTTATGGGATTGATGCCAATGTTCAGCAGCAATATCCTGGCGGTGGTCCGGTAGATGATAAACAATCGCTTTTCGGAGGGTGGATTAATTACTAACAAAAATCAAAAGAATACCCAAAAAGGAGCGCCCATTAAAAAGCCCTTGTCAAGAGATCGACTCTCCCCATACAAAACAATCAACTATTGGTTGACCTGTAAGTTGTTCTTGTATCGTACTTTTAAGGGAGGTTGGCCTTATGCCCTTGAATATAAAGAGCGGAAATCGTCAAGTCAGCCCGCTGATCGACATTATTCTTTCTTCTCAGCAGATAGATGCAGTTAAGGTTTTCCCTTGCCCCAAAATACCGTGAGCACGGTATTTATTGCTTCATTTATACAGATATAATAAGTGGTACAGTGGTGCCGTTATCTTAACGGGAAGGACGTTCCAACGTTAGAGTCAGCAGGTAAGCTAAAATGCATGGTGACTGGTGGTTGGTCGGCAGAGATCTTAGCCACCCCGACCTTTATATTGCTATGTCAGGATTACCGTTGTAGACTGTTAACTACTACTAAGATCTGAAGGGGGAGATGACGAGCAAATGTCACTAAGTCATCTAAAGATGTCTTGCAGTAAAACCTCAATTTTGGCTGGAAAGAAAAACGAAACTGTTGGGTGGTTGCTGGAGTAATAAACCCCGCTGTAGATGAGTTGAAAAGTTTAATTGGGGAGCAATTAAATTACTTTTTGTGAAAGCTGTCTTTATTTAAGCACTGAAATAATCCTTCTAAAGGATAGTCCTACATAATTCGTTCATTGAGTAGCCCTTGCAAGATGACAAAAACAAGAAAACACACCAGACAACTTAAACAGGCCTTCTTTGTCATTACCATGGGCTGGGTTGTCATAATTATGGCGGCTACCTCTTGGAATGTCTGGGCTGAATACAAGCACAATATTATCGAAGATCCAAAAGAAATTGCCCGGAGCAGTTTTGCGCAAAATACCGCTCTGCGTCTTTGGTTTACATCCCATGGCGGCGTATATGTCCCCATAAATACTGCCACTCCGCCCAACCCCTACCTTGCCCATGTTCCCGAGCGGGACATCGAAACTCCTTCCGGGAAAAAGCTTACCCTCATGTGTCCTACCTATGCGATTCGTCATTTCACGGAGTATGCTCAAAACATGGGAACAGTATGGCGTCACACCAGCCTGAATCTTCTTAATCCTGACAACACCCCTGACGAGTGGGAAAAGGCTGCACTACAAGCCTTTGCACAAGGCAGCGAAGAGGCGATTGAACTTGTAGATTTTAAAGGCAAACCGCATCTTCGTCTGATGAAACCCATAAAATACACGAATAAATGTCAGAAATGTCATGGCCAAATGGATCATGAACTTGGCGATACCCATGGTGGAGTAGGAATATACTACTCTATGGAGAATAATTTTAAGTCTTTTCATCATGTAGCAAAAATACTTGTGATAACATACCTGCTGGTTCTGTGTGTAGGCTTGCTGGGTATCTGGTTTGTCTATGTAAGGCAGAAAAAATCTATCGAAAGGCAGCAAAGTATTGAGGCTGCGATTCAACATGCCCAAAAGATGGAATCTATCGGGACCCTGGCAGGGGGCATTGCTCATGACTTCAACAATATCCTCTCGGCCATTATTGGATATGCTGAGCTGGCCCACTATGACCTCCCAACAGGCAGCAGCGCCCAAAAAGATATCGATCAGGTCGTTAAGGCAGGATGTCGTGCCAAGGAATTAGTCAAACAGATTCTCACCTTCAGCCGAAAAAGGCCTGAAACGCTGCAACCCCTGCAGCCAGCCCCTATAATTAGAGAGGCCCTTAAACTCATTCGTGCCTCACTGCCAACCACGATTGAAATCCAAGAGGCAATTGATCCAAACTGCGGCTCTATTCTTGCAAACTTAACCAAGGTCCATCAGATCCTGATGAATCTTTGCACTAATGCCCTCCATGCCATGGCAGAGCAACAAGGGATTCTAACCGTGAAATTAAGCCAGGTGGAGCTGAAGGGATCTGACCTAATTTACGAGCCGGATGTGTCGGCAGGATCATTTGTTGAGCTCATGGTAAGTGATACCGGCTGTGGCATGGATAAAGAAACAATAGAACGTATTTTTGAGCCCTATTTTACATGTCAGAAAGTTGGCGAGGGAACCGGCATGGGCTTGGCTTTGGTTCATGCCATAGTTCAAGAGAGCGACGGATTTGTCAAGGTTGAGAGTGCGCTGGGCAAAGGCACGACATTCCATGTTTATTTCCCTGTCATAGCAGAAAAGACTATAGAGGTTGAGGAAGAACAAAACGCAGCTCTCCCGAGGGGTGATGAGCACATTCTGATCGTTGATGACGAAGAACCAATCGTCAGCATGTTTCAGACAACCTTGAAACAACTAGGGTACAAGGTCACTGCAAATTTTAGTAGCGAGAAGACCCTTGAATTGTTTCGATCTTCGCCTGATAATTTTGACCTTGTTATTACCGATCAGACCATGCCGAATCTTGCTGGTTCGGAGCTGGCAAAGAAAATATTACAAATCCGTGCAGATATTCCCATTATATTATGTACCGGCTACAGTTCCGTGATTTCAGAAGAGAGTAGTAAGGAGATCGGCATCAAAAGATTTATGATGAAACCCGTCAGCATGGGCGAGCTTGCTTGCACTGTAAGGGAAGCTTTGGATGGGGACTCTACCCCTGCAAAGCCTTGAAGTTTTTTAGAGGGAACCTTGGTGACTTGGAGGTATTCCCTCTCCATGGCTAGATATGCCGCAATTCTTTGTAACGATTTTAGGGCGCAGACCCCTGAGGAGAAAGCACAAGCCTTAGACGGTAAATAAGTTTCACTACGGCCTAAAGGCAAGCAGGGAAGGTCCCGATTGTACTGATCAAAAATCAAACCCGTATTTTTCGGTACTAAGTGTTTTTTTTACACTTTCCGACTGCATCTTTGTGAGGTTGAACAAACGGACCGCAGAACTTTCCCTCACCCAGAATTTTCATCACCATCCCAAGCCCGGCAAGTCTGGCTGAGTCCCGGGACAATGTGACTCGAAGACATCTCAGCTGCGCCCAGAATTATCTCCGCCTTTTTACCAAGGATCTGATGCAAAGCTTCGCGGCCTGGATCTGTGTTGATCAGTGCTGCATATTGCGGGAGGTTTCAAGTTGGGAAGCCATATTGTTGAAAAGATTACCGAAATCACCCATTTCATCCCTGGTGAAAATCGTCGCCCTGGCAGAGAGATCTCCGTCATGGATTTTTCTGGCGGCCTTACCCAGGGAGACAACCGGCCGGGCGATACTCCATGAGACAAAATAGGCAATAGCTACACAGGCCAAGGTCAGCAGTAAACTGCAAAAGATGAAGGTTGGAGTGTAGCGGGTCATTCCTGCGAGCAGAAAAGATTCATCAACAACCGAGATCAAAATCCAGTGCGCTCGATGGCTTTGCTTGGCGTCCTGTTTGGAGTTTAACTCGTTGCCGGCCGGGATTGGAATTTTGATAAACGAAAAAATTATCGGTTTTTTGGTGGTCCGACTGATTCCGAACATGCTGTTTAGCTCTGAGCCACACTTATTTCCTTGTGCACCCAAGCCATGAATTCCGGTTCACAACGGTCAAGTCGTTCATCCAGCCCAAACATGAAGCCGAAACGTTTTTCTTCACCAGGGTGGTACAGAAAAAATCCCTCGTCATTCAGGAGATAATAGTTTTCTGAGTTGGTTGGCATTCTTTCCTGATGCTTAGCCAGTACGTCAAAGAGCCGGTCGCCGATAATGTTTAAAACGACTACGCCTATTTTATGACCATGACGGTCGGTAATCGGGGTGGCGTAGCGCATGACGGGGACATGGGCCAATTCGATTTCTCCTCCCTCGACATTGAGATCCATTGGCGAAATATTGATACTGTCGACCAGTGACTTTAAAGCCTCCTGGAAATAATAACGTGCACCTTTGAATTGCAAGTTATGATCCGGGACGAGATAAGGGTGATGATTCTCAATGTTAACTCGAACCACTTCCATGCCCTGGGCGTCCAGAAGACGGATTTGCTGGGATATCTGGTAATGCTCGGCCAGGGACATGAAAAAGTTTTTGATGTCTGATTTGGTGTGGGCACGGGTAACAGGGTCGCGACTTTGCAGAAAAAGTTTTGCCTGGGGAAGGTCGCGGATTAGTTTCAGGTAACGGGAAACACCACTGAGTTGGGCCTTGATGTCTCTACTCAACAGCTTTAAATCATCTTGTTCCTGCTTGGCCGCCTGGGCACGGGCAAATTCCAGGTGGGCATATCTTGCCGACTAGGTACTGACTGAAACAGCCGTCAGGGTGATAATCAGGAAAATTATAGCCAGCTTGCTGTGCAGATTCGAGAACATATTTTTATATAGGTTAACAATTGAATTGCGTGCATGCTTTTCTATGATTGCCAAGAAGGAAGATCTTTAGGAAATTTTAGCAATTCTATCGGGCATTAGCTATCGAATTTGCAAACGATTATCATAAAGCAGCTCGGGTTGTTTTATGGTTTAAAAAAAGAAGGTTATAACATTATTGATAATCTTAAATAGCAAAGGCAATTAGCTGTTAACCACCTTGAAGGAGCCCCAAAAAAATTCTGGCTTACTATGTTTCTTATTGAAAGACCCGACATAGCCGACAAAACTAGTTGCAAACCGCCGAAGGTGGAACCAGCCAGTCGTTTAAAATGCTTAAAAAAAAAGTTGCCTAAAAGTACCTGTTTTTATATAAGACTATAATTGTCTTATATAAATAATTTGCAAAGGGACGATTATTATTCGTTTTACTCGAATCAGATTAAAGGCCAACTAAATATTTGCCTCAAGAAGAAGCGCAAGCCACGAGGAATTCTTACTTGGCCGGATTCTCTCAAAATCATTCTACTGGTAAGTGCTGGAAACTAAACCGAGAGCGCTTGATTTAGCGCCACTGCACCTCGCAGTACTGTGGAGATTTTTTATATGAAACTTACAAGGGCTGGAGAGTATGCGGTTCGTTGCGTCATGTATCTTGCCAGCCAGGGTCAGGGAACATTGGTAAGCCGCCGAGAGGTTGCCGAATTTTTTGAAATCCCGGACAGCTTTTTAGCCAAGATCGCCCAGAAACTGGCCAAGGTCGGCATAATTGAGATCAAGCAGGGGGCCAAAGGCGGCTATGTGTTGCGCAGGGATCCGGTCAGCATAACAATGCTGGAAGTCGTGGAATCGATAATAGGTGAAATCGCCCTTAACGATTGCGTAATCAGCGCCGACACCTGCCATTCCAGCGTAAATTGCGCCGTCAACCGGGTCTGGACCAGGGCTCGCAACCAGTTACGGGCAACCCTGGCCGAAGTAACCTTTGCCGATCTCTTAAAGGAAGATTCCTGTTTTATCTTTCCGCAACCCCAGCAGGTTGACATTCCCAATTCAAGTGATGGATAATCAATAACATGTCTAGTGAACCCAAAAAAATCCTCCTGCTTGGCTCCAACGTCATAATCAGCAGTCTGCCAATCAAGGAGGTCAGCCTCCTGCACGAAGGGAGCCTACCCGCCTACGGATACAACCCCGGCGACTCGCTGGAGTTATTGGCCGGGCAGGTCTCGGTTGAACAGGGCCGGCAGGAACAATGTCTGACCTGGCTAAATTCCCTCAAGGACCAGTACAGTCCCGATGTAGAGATACGAAGCAGGACTTACGGCGATCCCAAAGAAGTTTATCAATTCTTCAGAAGACGAAAACTGGCCGACAAGGATACCTCCAAGGGCTGGTTCATGTTTCACCAGATCCTGCCCCCGGAAGGCCGCAGCGAAAAAGAACTGCCCCTTGATCTCGACCGGGGCAGTCAGGAAATTTTTACCGGCAACAATGGCATAATGGTCGTTGACGACGGCGGTCGGCCCCCAACCGTTGCCAGCCAGCTGAAAAAACAGAACCCCGACGCCTGGGTCATCGGCATGGGTATCAGCGTTGCCCACTGGCATGAATGGGCTGATCATTTCGGTAGCGAGTTCTGCCTGTTCTGCCGACTGTCTGATCTGGAAACCACCAGAATGGAGATGGACAGCGGCCTGATCTGGGAAACTCTCACCGCCATGACCATGCGGGCCCTGCAGTCTCCGGAAGTAGGTCTCTGGGATCCGGAAAAAAGAACATTTCGTTGCCACATAATCATCGAAATGTTTCCCCACGGCATCCTCTATCTCGGCCCGGAAGGAGTTTTGCTGCGACACCGGAAGGCCTGCCAGCCGGAAAAAAGTTCTCCCCGTCACCGGGGTTCGGTACCCTGTTATGATACTCTGGTCACCTCAATGCTGGCCCAGGATTGTATCCGGACCGGTCGCCTGATGGCCTGCCAGAACTACTTCTACAGCTTTTCAGAAATGGTCCTCAGCAACTGGCAGTTCCTCTATGAACACGGTTACGCTTTTGATGGCCAGCTCCAATTACCGAAGCTCCGCTTTGCCCCGACCTGCGGAATCGACTTGGTATGCACCAAAGCAGAAGTCCCCGCCGATCCCTTTTTGATCAATCTCAAGGCCCATGATCCCAGCTTTGATCAGGTTTTGGAACAAGTTTCCCGGCAAAGTTGGACCAGTGAAAAAAAGACTGCCATCCGCAGTTTTTTCCCTTTTCAGACCTCCTTGACCTTCGCCGCCGGCAAGGAAGGCGGACTACCCGGTAATTACCTGGGCATCATCGCTGAGGTTCTCCATTATCTGAAAGACGAGGTCAGTTGGAAAAGCGGTTTCGACAATCTGCGCCTCTTCCATGTCGGCCACCTCCGCACCACCGATCCGGTGGAAATAGATGCGGTTACCACCCTTCAGAATGTCATGGACAGTTATGTGAGCCGGGACCATTTTCTCCGTCCGTTGAACATCGGCGTCTTTGGTCCACCTGGCTCCGGTAAATCCTTTGCGGTCAAGGAAGTGGCCAAAGAAATCTCTCGTAAATTTGACAGCAATCCTTTCGAGTTTTTTGAATTCAATCTCACTCAATTCGACGGGCCGGACGAAATTAACTCCGCTATAGAACCGATCAGGGCCTCTGTCGCCAAGGGTAAGGTGCCTATTGTTTTCTGGGACGAGTTCGACTGCCGCTACGATGGCCACGAGTTCGGCTATCTACGTTACTTCCTCCCTTCCATGCAGGATGGCGTCACCTATGTGCACGGCATCCCCTACAATATCGGCCGCGCCATCTTCGTTTTTGCCGGCGGGGTCAAACACAGCTGGGAAAACATGGAGCAACTTATCCATGGTGAAAACAATGACATGATCAGAACCCTGAAGATTCCGGACTTCCTGAGCCGCCTTCGGGTAGTACTTGATATCGATGGCATTGATCTGCCCGAACAGTACCTTAACAATTCGGCCAGCCCCGAAGAGCTTGCCGACCTGCGCCGCATTCTGTTAAAACGGGCCTTTATTGTCGCCCACCAGATGGATACCCACTGGAAAAAAGCGGCCCGCAAGACTTCCGGGCTGCTGTTGCGGTTGCTGCTGGCCAATTATAAATTCGGGGCCCGCTCCATTGAGGCGGTTATCGAGTCCAGCGGCGCTGCCGACCGCCTGGTTTACGGGCTGCCGGAACTGATCGCCCCTTCTGCTGCCAGAATCCATGCCGACTGGCGGATAGATCTGGAACGGCGGGTCGATCAACTCCGCAAGAACGAAGGTTTACGCGGGGTCTGGTAAATTTTTTTTATGGAATAGCGATTATTAAATTAATTAAGAGGGAAAGAGATGTTAATGAAAAAAGGGAGGCACACGTGAAAGCAACGGAATACAACTACGACATCGTGAGAGGCTTCGTCAACTGGAGCGTTCTCTGGGGGGTTGTCGCGGTGCTGGTGGGGGTGATTGTCTCCTTCCAGATGGTCGAGCCAGGGCTCAACTTTCCACCCTACCTGACCTTTGGCCGTCTACGCCCGATCCACACCAACGCGGGCATCTACGGCTGGGGCGTCGGCGTTATCTTCGCCACTTTCCTCTACATCGTCCAGCGGCTCTGCAAGACCCCGATCTGGAGCCCCAAGCTTGCCAGATTCCAACTCTGGTTCTTCAACGCCACTATCATCGCCTCGGCAGTGACCCTGCTGCTCGGTTACACCACCAGCAAGGAATACCACGAGATGGAGTGGCCGATCGACCTGATGGTGGTCATTCTCTGGGTGACGTTCGGCATTAACATCATCATGACCATTATTAAGCGCAAAGAGGAGCACATGTACATCTCGCTCTGGTACATGATGGCGTCGATCGTTGGGGTCGCGATCCTCTACCTGGTCAATGCGGCGGCGGTTCCGGTCTCGCTGTTCAAATCATATTCGGCCTTCGCCGGTACCAACGACGCCAACGTCCACTGGTGGTTCGGCCACAACGCCGTAGCGATGGCGCTGACCGCACCGCCGCTGGCGATGTTCTACTACTTCCTGCCGAAATCGACCGGAGTGCCGATTTACAGCCACCGTTTGTCGATCATCGCCTTCTGGAGTCTGATCTTCATGTACCTCTGGACCGGCGCCCATCACCTGCTCTGGACCCCGGTGCCGGACTGGATCCAGACCCTGGCCATGGCCTTCTCGGTCATGCTGATCGCTCCTTCATGGGGGTCGGTATTTAACGGCTATCTGTCCATGAACGGCCAATGGCACCAGATGCGCGAGAATTACCTGGTCAAGTTCCTGATCATCGGCATTACCTTCTACGGCCTGCAGACTCTGCAAGGGCCGATGCAGGCGATTCGGACTTTCTCGGCCTTTATCCACTACACCGACTGGATTCCGGCCCACATTCACATGGGGACCATGGGCTGGGTATCAATGATCTGCTTTGCCAGCATCTACTACCTGGTGCCGCGGATCTACGGTAAAAAGGTTTTTTCCATTCCGCTGGCCAACCTGCAGTTCTGGCTGATCCTGATCGGCCAGCTGATCTGGTCGTTTTCGCTCTGGATCGCCGGGGTGCTGCAGGCCGGGATGTGGACCGCGATGAATCCGGACGGCAGTCTGACTTATACGTTCATGGAGACCATGGTCGAAATGTACCCATACTGGTGGATCCGCGCCATCGGTGGCCTGATCTACTTTGCCGGTATCATCATCTTCGTCTACAATCTTGTTATGACGGTTCGCAATGGAGAACCTGCCTCCACCGAAGCCGCTGCTAAAGGGAGGGCCTGATCATGTGGGAAAAGAAACCGATTCTGTTGCTGATTCTGGCCACCGCCGCGATTCTCGTTGGGACAATAATAACCATGGTTCTACCGTTTGCCTGGGTTAACACCGAGGCCGA
>DAOVJK010000338.1 GCA_030673265.1 Pseudomonadota bacterium
AAACAAACCATGTATATCATTTGGTACAAACTGTGACGTTGATATTCCAGAGCAAACCAAAAGGTTTAACACACAAGTACAATCAGTTAAAATGACTTTTCAAAAATACTCATGAAATATGCGGGCTAAAGGCCCTGCTCAAGACGGTAGCGCTGGTGAATATCGCTTATTTTCTGCCGATATTCGCCCGGACCGATGCTGGCTCCTTTGAGCCCCCCCCTGAGATTTATCTCAGCCAGATAGGTCGCCCCATCCGTAGAAATCATCAGATCGATATGACCATAGGGGAACCCCCCTCGCGCCATGACCTCCCGACATAAATCATGCTGTTCCGTCGTCAGGGTAGCTGGTTCACTGTTACCGCCACAATGAAGATTGTTACGGAAATTATTGGGATTGTCCCGCCAGTAGGCCTCCAGATAGTCATCAAGGATGATAACTCGAATATCACGGCAATTCTGACAAAATGGCTGGAGAACGAACGGGAAGGGGATGGCGCCGAAAGAGGCCTGGTTGAATACGTCCTCTGCTGACGACCAGAGATTGATGCCCATCCCGCCATTGGCCCGATCTTTCTTGGTGACTACCTGGCCGTGCCCAAGGCGATGATATTCATTGATCGCCTCCAGCAGATCATGCAGATCGTAGATAGCCCTGGTGCCTGGCACCATATACTCCGTGAACATTCTTGCCTGTAAAACTTTGGATCGGCAGCTTAGTTGGGCAGAACCGGCCGGGAACAGCTTCACCCCACGGTCAAGAAGATCAACAACCAGATTTTCTTCGGTGCTTTTCAGACGGAGGCGACCAATAAAAACGTCACCTGCTTTCAACGAGTTAAAATTAGTCCGCAAGGTGGCGTTATCAGGGATCAAACGAACTTGCGAGGGGCTGTTTTCAGAAGGCCTGGTCAAAAGAGCATGTCCAGAAAATGTTGCTGGTATGGGGCTAGATCGGCGCCACAATCACCGCAGATCAATTTCACCTCACCCATGATCTCGGACTCATCACTATCCAGAATAAAGCTGCCGTCATCATTCTGGAGATAACGGCTGGTAAGAATAACGCCATTGGCTACCTCCAGGAAATCTTCATCATTGCCGCAAACCGGGCAGGAGATTTTGGCGGTCTTGGCCTGGGAAGAGGTACCTTTATGACTTTTTGAGAGCTGTTTCACTAATTAACCTGATTAAAAGCGAATATTAAAGGCGGCGGCATCACCGGTGGGCCGCTCTTCCTTAACCTCAATACTGGTAACTACTGAGCCAGGCGAACCTTTCTTCAGCCATTTGATCATCTGGACAACTTCGTTGTACTCGCCTTCGATCACGGTCTCTACAGATTTGCCCTTTTTCAGATTCTTTACCCAACCGGACAGCCCTAATTTTAATGCTTCAGCTTTAGCGTAGTCCCTAAAGAAAACTCCTTGAACCGTGCCATGCACAATGATTTTAGCTCTTTTAATTGACATCCTCTCCACCATGAATAAAGAACACTTCTTTTAAATTTCAATCAACGCTTTAAAATCTTCTTCAAGGATAATTGCAAGTTCTAAATCCTCAGCTTTGGCAAGCTTGCCGCCCGCTTTTTCACCGGCGACCACGTGGGTCACCTTGCGACTTAGCCCCGATGCCACCTGGCCGCCCAGGCTTTTTACCCTGCTTTTTGCTTCACTGCGCGATAGCGATTTGAGGGTGCCGGTAAACAGGAACACCCTACCGGTCAGAGGCAGACTGGTTGCAGCTGCCGCCTGAGCTTTCATCTCCAAGCCTGAATCCTTGAGTTGTGCCAATATCTGCCGATTGTGTTCGTGGTTGAAAAAATCTACCAGACTGGCGGCAACTTGGGGTCCGACCCCCTCGATCTCCTCTAACTCTTCCCGGGTTGCGCTTACCAATCGATCCAGCGATCCGTAGTTATCTTCCAGAAGCTGGGCCGTCCCTTCACCAACATACCTGACCCCCAAGGCCGTGATGAATCTGGCCAGGGTCGGATTTTTGCTTTTCTGCAGCGAAGTTAGCGCATTCCCGGCCGATTTTTCACCCCAGCCCGGCAACTCCGCGAAATCTGCGAGTTGCAGGGAGTAAAGGTCGGGGATCTCCCGGATCAAGCCGCACTCAAAAAGCTGCGCCATGGCCCGGGCGCCAAAGCCCTCAATATCAAGACCGGATTTGCCGGCAAAATGAATCAGGGCCCGCATCTTTTGGGCCGGGCACTGGATATTCAAACAGCGGAGCGCCGATTCACCAACCTTCCGGACCAGTTCCTTGCTACATTCGGGGCAATGGCTCGGCATCTTAATCAATAACTCATTGCCCGACCTTTTTTCCTTGATCGGCTTAACCACTTCCGGAATAACATCACCGGCTCGTTGGACCAGGACCTTATCATTGATCCGGAGGTCTTTACGAATTATTTCATCTTCGTTATGGAGCGTCGCCCGGCTGACCATAACCCCACCGACGTTAACCGGTTTAAGGAGGGCCACCGGGGTGATCGCACCGGTACGGCCAACCTGAAACTCAACATCAAGCAGACGGGTTGAAGACTGGGTAGCGGGGAATTTGCAGGCGATGGCCCAGCGGGGGCTTCGGGCCTTATTGCCGAGACGTTGCTGCAGATCCAGGGAGTTAACCTTCACCACCATCCCGTCAATTTCATATTCGAGGTTATGCCTTTGCTCGGCCAAAAAACCAAAATGGTCGATCACCTTCTGAATATCGGGGCATAATTTGCTTAGCCTATTAATCTTAAAGCCACACTCCTCCAGAAACTCAAGAACCTGACTATGGTTATCTACCGATAGCGCCAGAGGCTCGCTTATCCCGTAGGCGTAAAAATCCAGGGGCCGGACCGCAGTGATTTTCGAGTCCAGTTGCCGCAGGGAACCAGCGGCGGCGTTACGGGGATTGGCAAAAATATTCTCGCCATTTTCAAGACGCTTGTCATTCAAAGCCCTAAAGCCGACAAGACCAATATAGACCTCGCCCCGCACCTCCA
>DAOVJK010000178.1 GCA_030673265.1 Pseudomonadota bacterium
AGAGTTATGATGATGTATTTGGCCCTTCTTTTAACCGATAAGATAGTCTCTCCCCTAACCGAGGCTATTGTTTTCCTGGTTGGCATCGGCAAGCGTAGTTTCTTTTTGCCGAAAGAAACGCTGACTAGTTGCTGACCCTCAAGGTGGGGTGCAAGTCCGCGACATATTACTTCAACTTCCGGCAGTTCAGGCATTTGCTGTCCTTATTATCATTGCGGCAAAGAGCATCTCTCTCCGGCTCCGCCGTTTGAGATGACAGGAGGGTTGCCACCGGGCATTATTTTTTTTGTCATCTCGAACGAAGAGAGAGATCTTTCCCAGTGTATTTGCCCTGATACCGAGGTAGCGAAAACTCCGAATGACATCTGTCTACTCATGCCGGTGGTGAATCGCTTTTAACTTGAACAGGTTGCGGAGGTCCTCCAATACATAGTAGGTGGTCGGGATCAGGATCAGGGTGATGCCGGTGGCGAAGAGGATACCGAAGGCGAGGCTGATCGCCATCGGGATCAGGAACTGGGCCTGGGTACTGGTCTCGAGGATCATCGGCGCCAGGCCGAAAAAAGTAGTCAGCGAAGTCAGGAGGATCGGGCGGAAACGTCGTTGGCCGGCACTGAGAATTGCCTCGTGCATTTCCTCGCCTTTTTTACGACTCTGGTTGATCCGGTCGATCAGCAGCAGGGAATCGTTGACCACTACCCCGGAGAGGGCGACTATGCCGAACAGGCTCAGGATGCTGAGATCGTAACCGGTCAGCAGATGGCCGAGGATGGCACCAACCACCCCGAAGGGGATGGCGGTCATGATCAACAGCGGCTGGCTGTAGCTCTTGAAAGGAATGGCCAACAGGGCGTACATCACAAAGAGGGCAATTATAAAGCCCTTCGCCATGGATTGCATCGAGTCGTGTCGCTCCTTCGCCTCCCCTTCCATATCGTAGGTCAGGCCGGGGTAGTCCCTGGCAAGGTCGGTCAAAATGCCTGACTTGAGGTCCTCGATGATCTCTTCGGCATTGGCGATCTTGTTGTCGACACTGGCGCTGACGTTGATCACCCTTTTCCGGTCTGTGCGGTTGATGACGCTGAAGCCGCGTCCTGCTTCAAGGTTGGCGGCCTGGCGCAGGGGGATCTCCCCACCGGCCGGGGTGCGGATCCGCATATTTTCAAGGGCCTTGAGGCTGCGGCGGGCTTCTTCGGGATAACGGACCATTACCTTGACTTCATTGCGGCCCCGTTGCAGTCTCAGGGCTTCGGCCCCGTAAAAGGCGCCCCTTACCTGACGGGCCAGTTCCTCTTGGGTGATGCCCAGGGTCCGGGCCTGCGGGGTCAGGGTGAGTTTCAATTCTTTTTTGCCGGTCGGGTATGAGTCGGCTATATCTTCAACCCCTGGGTATTCGGCCAGCTTTTGTTTCAACTGGCCAGAGGCGTTCTCCAGAACATCGTAATCATCATGTTCAAAACTGACGTCGATATTGGCCCCCATGTGGACCAGGTTGGATGCGAAGGAGAGCAGGTCGACCCCTGGTATCTCACCGGCCAGTTTACGCCAGTGTCTACTGATCTCGGTCGAGGAAACCTCTCTGGTTTCGGAAGGGGTGAGCAGCATGACGATGCTGGCCAGGTGGGGGGCCGATGAAGTACTGCCGCCCCTGGGGCCGCCCTGGGAAACAGTGCCGCCTGAAACCGAATAGAGATGGCGCATTACTGATCTTTCGGACGGCTCGATCTTGTCGAAATGGCTGACGGTTTCCTTGGCTGTTTCGATGATTCGTTGCTGGACCTTGGCAGTGTCTTCCACCAGGGTGCCGCGCGGCATTTCGATATTGACGGTGATCCGGTCCCCTTCCACCAGGGGCATGAAGCGGAACTTGACGACCCCGCCCTTGACGGTGCCGACCGCAAGCATCAGCAGACCGAGGGCGGCGGCAAAAGTCACGTAACGATAGCGGATGCAGAGGTCGAGGAAATCCCGGTAATGGATATTGATAAACCAGTCGAGAAAGATGGTGAACTTCTCGCGGAGGCGACAGAAAAAGCCATTCTTCTCCTGATCTTCCGGGCATTCCTCTTTGCCTTTGTTGTCGCCCAGTGAGAGGTGGGCCGGCAGCACGAACAGGGATTCGACCAGCGAGATCAGCAGGATGGTGATCGCCACCATCGGGATAACCATGATGAACTTGCCCATGGTGCCGCTGACATAGACCAGGGGCACGAAGGCGGCAACCGAGGTGAGGATCGAGAAGGTCACCGGCACTGCCACTTCCCGGGCGCCGTCGATCGCGGCCTGTAAATATGGTTTACCCTGCTGGCGGTGTTCGAAGATGTTCTCTCCGACCACGATGGCGTCATCGACCACGATCCCGAGGGCCATAATAAAGGCGAACAGCGAGATCATGTTGATCGAAACATCGATGGTCGGCATTATAAGAATTGCGCCCAGGAAAGAGATCGGGATGCCGAGCATTACCCAGAGGGCGAGGCGCATCTGCAGGAAGAGGCTTAAGACCAGAAAGACCATGATCAATCCCAGGAAGGCATTCTTGATCAAGAGGTTCATTCTGCTCTTGAAGATCTCCGAGGTATCGTACCAGGTGGAGATCTTGACCGACTCCGGCATGGTTGGGGCCTTGTCCTGGACATATTTATAGACCAGATCGGAGATGACGGTCGGTTTCTGGTCTCCGACCCGGAAAACCTTGACCATCGCCGCCGGCTGATCATCGAAGCGGCCAAACTGGTCGGTTTCCTCGAAACCGTCGGTGATTACGGCGATATCCTTGAGCAGCACCTCGGTGCCGTCTTTTTTGACCACCACCGGGATCTCTCCATAGCCCTGCTCTGTGTAACGTTTTTCCTTGGTACGGACCAGGATCTCGCCACTCTCGGTTTTCAGGGAGCCGGCCGGCAGGTCCAGAGAGGTCTGGCGGATGATCTGGGCCACTTTGGTCAGGGTCAGGTTATAGCGGCGCAAATTGTTTTCGCTGATCTCGATGGAGATCTCGTAGGGGCGTACTCCGCTCAGCTCGGCCAGGGTGACCTCCGGCATGGCCAGGATCTCGTCGCGGACCAGTTCGGCCTGTTCCCGCAAAGATCTTTCCGAGGCGTTGCCATAGATCACTATCGAAATTACTTCCCGTCGGTTGACGAGCTTGGCGACGATCGGTTTCTCGGCTTCGCCGGGAAAGGTGGTGATCCGGTCTACCTCGTTCTTGATATCCTGGAGGACCAGGTCCGGGTCCTCGCCGGCGCGAACCTTGGCGTTGACGGTTCCGGCTCCCTCGGCGGCTACCGATTTGATTTCCTCGATCCCGTCAACGGAGCCGATCGCTTCCTCGATCTGGAGGACTATGCCTTCCTCCACTTCATCGGGGCTGGCTCCCTGGTAAACCACGGTGGTCGAGATCCAGTCCAGTTCGATCTCCGGGAAGACTTCCTGCTTGACCTGAAAAATCATGACCAGACCACCGACGATGAAGAGCGCCATCAGTAAATTAGCGGCCACGTGATTGCGGGCCATCCAGGCGATCCAGTTGTTCATGACGCGTCTCCCCGGTTGGCGGAGCGCAGTTTCATGCCGTCGGCCGCCCCGGTCAGGTTGGTCAGAATGATCCGCTCTCCGGTTTCGAGCCCTTCACTGAGAAAGACCTCATCTCTTTCCAGGCGGACGGCAGTTACCGGTCTGATCCGGAGGAGCTTGTCATCATCCATGATCCAGACCGTATTGTTGTCACGCAGGGCCTGGCGAGGCAAAGCAAAAATGTCGGTCATGACCCGACCCTTGAAAGAGATATCGACAAAACTGCCAATGGCCAGCGCCGGTTGGCCCTGTGACCCTGTGTTTTTTAGGAGGTAGGGGTCTTTTATGGATACGACCAGACGGGCCATTCTCCCCTGGGGGTCGACTTCGGCCAGGCTCCGGGCGATATTGCCTTGCCAGGAAAAACTGCTGTTGCCGGTCTGCATAATGATGTTTGCCGGTGAAGCTGCAGAACTGCGGCCGGGGCCGGGAATCTCAAGCCAATACAGGTCATCAAGGTTCACCGGTACCACTACTTCCGCTTCATCGGTGCCGGCCAAAAGCATCACCGCCGATCCCGATTTGACATACTGGCCTTTATCAAGACTCTCCGAGCGGATTACGCAGTTGAAGGGGGCCTTGATGGTCGTTCTCTCAAGATTAATTTCGGCCTGGCGTCGGGAAGCCTCGGCCGAGGCCAGATTGGCCTTGGCGTCTTTAAGCTGCGGTTCGTAGAGCGCCAGAGAATTTGCCGATGCGGTCTGACCATTTTTCAAGCGATCCCACTCAAGTCTGGCAATTCTGGCCTTGGATTCTACCGAGCTCAGTTCAAATTCCCTTTTGGCCAGAGACGCGAGGGCTCGTTCCAGGGCCAGCTCGTAATCGACGGTTTCGATGCTGAAAAGGATTTCGCCTTTTTTGAAAAATCCACCAGCTGTGAGTTTAGCTGAGAGAGAGGTTACCCGCCCGCTCACCTGGGGAATGACAGTGATCTCCTGATGCGGCTGGACGGTGCCGGTGGATTTTATTTTTATAACTCGCTCGGTTTTAGCGGCCAGCACTGTTTCGACCAGGGCGCCCCGGTCGACATGGACTTTTTTGGCCGGGGCCTTGCGGCTATCGATCATGGTTTTGGCGACAAACCCCGCCAGAATCAGGATTAATATCGGCAACCATATTTTCAACAATTTGCTCTTGGCGCTCATTTCTTCTCACCGTTTTCCTGTAATCGGTTGTTAATATCTTCACTCATCCAGTCGCCACCCAGCGCCTTCATCAGGCTGATTAGGTCACTGATTAATTGTCTTCTGGCGCTTAACAGCTGCGCCTGCACTTCGAAATGGTTCTTCTGGGCGGTCAGGACCGAGAGATAATCGGTTAATCCCCCGAAATACTGGTCTTCGGCCAAGCGAAGAGTGGCTGTGGTCGCCAGGTAACGCTCGGCCAGCAGTTTGATTTGCTCCTGCCCGGTGCGACCGGCAATCAGAGCGTCCTCTACCTCCTGAAAAGCCTTCAGAACAGTCTGGTGATAGCGGGCCAGTTCCTCCTTGAGAACAGCATTACGGCGGTCTACTTCGGCCCGGCGCCGACCATAATCGAAGAGAGGTAAAGCGGTATCCAGCAACAGGCTCCAAAATGTCCCGGATATTTTGCTAACGTAATCGAGGCTGCCACTGCCGACGGTACCGGTCAGGTTGAAAGATGGAAAGCGGGCCGCTACCGCTGCTGCCACTTCTTTGTCTCTGGCCCGGATCCTTAACAGGGCAGCTTCAATATCGGGCCGGCGACTGATCAGTTCAGAGGGCAGGCCCGGCGCCACTTCCGGCAGGATTTCAGGCAACTTTGCCAGTTCGCCATTTAAATCATGGCCGGGAAATTGGCCGAGCAGGACGGCGAGAGCATGGTTAGCCTTGGCCAGATTAGCTCTAAACACCGGGCTTTTAGCTTTGCTACCAATAATGTTCTGACGGGCCTGATACACATCGAGGGCCGGGACCAGGCCTGCATCGTAGCGGCTCTCCATTCTGGCCAGGGTGTCGGCCTGACTGGCGATGATCTGCTCGTTCAGTTCCAGTTGGGCCTGCTGCTCTACGGTAAGATAGTAAAGATCGGCAACCTGGGCGGCAACACTGATAAAGGCGGTTTTAATATCGGCCACCGAAGCCTGTTTATTGTATGAGGAGGCACTTCTACTGCTGCCGAGCTTGTTCCAGAGATCGATCTCATAACCGGCCACGGCTGAGAGCCGAAGATTGGTGCCCTCGCTACTGCCCCCTGAACTTAACTGCTTATCACTGCGGGCCGAACCGGTCAGGTTCAGGAAGGGCAGCAGGCTTGATCTACTGATTTTTTCCAGAGCGGTGAACTGATCATGACGGGCCATGGCCTGTTTAATACTTAAGTTGCCGTCCAGAGCCTTGCTTTCCAACTCGTTAAGTTTCGGGTCGTTGAACTGCTCCCAGAAGCGGCCTGGTTCGCTGAAGTCCCGGCCAACCCCGACTCCAATAAAATTCTCCGGCAGTGGCCCAGGTACTTCCGGAACCAGAGCGGTGTGGACGCTGCAACCGCTGAGGCCCAAAAACATGAGTAAGGCAATGGCTTTTCTGAAGTTTGTCATAGCGGTGCCTCCATGCCGGCCGTCACAAAAGGCATCAGTAGTTTAACCAGGGAGCGGGGATCATGGGCGACCCCCTCGGCCATGGGCACCGGGCATTTGCCGATGGAGCGCATGGTATGGCTCAGGGAGCCGATTACGAAGTTGAGTCGCCAGTAGAGGACATCTTTGGGGATTTCCGGCAAGGCTTCGGTCAGATAAGCGTAGAAAAGCTGAATGATCGGTTTCATGTTCTGAATAAAAATATTGCGGGCGGTTTCGTCAGGATCGGCCATGGCACGGCCAATCAGGGAGATGAAATTTCTGGCGCCGGGCGCCGACTCCTGGAGCAGCATGGTTGGCTCGATAAAAGCCAGCAGCACCTCCGCCACGCCCGGTTTTTTACCGGCGCTGGCGGCTTTCTCTTTAGCGGCAAGCAAGCCCTGTTCACGTAATTTGTTTAACGGCAGCA
>DAOVJK010000027.1 GCA_030673265.1 Pseudomonadota bacterium
AATGGTAATATAAGTCAGACGGCTGAAGAGATCGGCCTTGAACGCAGTCATTTACATAAAAAGGTCAAATCTTTGGGGGTCGAGGACTAGTGGTTAACTTGCTGTAATGAGTGAAAGATACTCTGTCGGGAGTTTTGATTATGGTCAAGCGCCGCAGCGGTTTGCCAAGCCGGAAGGACTTGGAAAAAGAGATAGGCAAGTACTTGGCCGATAAGTATGGGGAACAGATTAAGATCATGTCCGTTTTTCCTGCACCTGATCCGGCGCAGGACGATTCCCAGGAAACGCCCTCGTCCCCGCCCGCCGGGGCACGCATCTTCAATTTTCAGGTCAAACCGGAAGAATTAATCGCCTATCTTGACGAGTATGTCATCCGCCAGGATAAGGCCAAGGCTGTCCTGGCGACCAAAATATGCACCCATTTCAACCGGATCCGTTATGCCGCTGAGCAAGGGCGGCTGGATCGTAACGGTTTAGGGCAGGTCAAGAGTAATGTTCTGCTCATGGGGTCGACTGGAGTCGGTAAGACCTTTCTCATAAAACTGATCGCTCACAAGCTCGGGGTCCCTTTTGTCAAGGGTGATGCCACCAAATTTAGTGAGACCGGATATGTTGGCAGGGATGTAGAGGATCTGGTTCGTGATCTGGTCCGAGAGGCACAGGGCGACATCAACCGAGCCCAATTCGGGATCATCTATGTTGATGAGATCGACAAAATCGCCAGTTCCCAGGATCGGGTCACTCACGATGTCTCCAGAACCGGGGTCCAGCGGGCGCTGCTCAAACCGATGGAAGAAACCGATGTTGACCTGAAGGTTCCCCATGATCCTATCTCCCAGCTTGAGGCTATTGAATATTACCGGGTCCACGGTGAGCGCGAAAAGAGAACGGTAAACACCAGGAATATCCTGTTCATCATGAGTGGCGCCTTCACCGGTCTGGAAGAGATCGTCAAAAAACGGGTTGGCCGCCAGTCCATCGGTTTTGAAAGCACGGTCTTTTCTAAGAAGGATGAGGCATTATTCCTGACTCAGGCCAAGGCCGAGGATTTGATCCAATATGGTTTTGAGAGTGAGTTTGTCGGCCGGTTGCCGGTGATAACCGTCCTCGATGAATTGACCGAGGATGATCTCTACCGGATCCTGAAAAATCCCAATAACTCCGTGGTGATCGGCAAAAAGCAGGATTTCAGGGCCTACGGGATCAAACTTATTTTCGAGGATGAAGCCTTACAGGAGATCGCGGCCCTGGCCGTAAAGGAAAAAACCGGAGCCAGGGGGTTGGTAAGTGTCATGGAGAGATGCTTGCTACCCTATGAGAAAAAGCTTCCGTCAAGCAGCTTTAATTTCCTGGTCGTCTCCAGGGAAATGGTGATTGAGTCTGAGGCCGAACTTGTCAAGTTGCAGGCTGATCCTGCGCAGAATGAATTCCATCGCCACCGCCTGGAGATTCTGGAGGGTGAGGAGCTTGAACGGTTTGTGGAATTTTTGCGGGAATCCCGGGCCGATTGCTTCTTACGAGCTGAAATAACAGCAACACCTGAGCGGTTACGGATCATGGCCAGGATGTGTCAGACCGATAATCTTGATTCAAACGATGCCTGCCAGATGCTGGTCGAATTGATCGGTTATATCAGGGCGTGCGAGGTCAAGTTCAGTACCGATGAGCTCCTGATTGCTTTTGATGAAAAGGCGGTAGATGGGATCCTTGATTCTCTGCCTGGGAGCAGGGAAGATGTGCTGCTGATTTGTGAAAGGGTTTTTAAGGTGTGTGAGCCGGGCTTGCGCCTGATGAGCCAAAAGAAGGGGGTTCATGAGGTGATTATCACCGTTGAGGCTATCGCGGATCCGGAAAAGTTTATCAACAAACTGGTTAAAACGAGTTTTGTAGTGTAAAAAAAGACGATCGTTTATACCTATCAAAGATCGACAGGGATTATTTGATTATGGCCTGCCGGTTAACATCTGAAAAATTTATTAGGAGATGCTGCAATGGTCTTTCCGGAATATCGTCCCCGGCGCATGCGACAGAATGAAATATTCAGGTCAATGGTCAGGGAAATCACCCTGTCTGCCGACCATCTTATCTATCCGCTCTTTGTTCAGCATGGCAAAAATATTAGGGATGAAGTCAGCTCCATGCCCGGAGTTTTCAGGATCTCGGTGGATCAACTGGCCAATGAAGCTAAAGAGTGTATGAGTCTGGGGATTAATAATGTCATTCTCTTCGGTCTGCCGGAAAAGAAAGATGCGGTAGGTTCCGGGGCCCATGCCAGGGACGGGATTATCCAGCGGGCGATAAAAGAACTCAAGAACAAGGCCCCGGAGATGAATGTTACCACCGATGTCTGTCTTTGTGAGTACACCGACCATGGCCACTGCGGCATCATCATCGATAAGCAGGTTGATAATGACTCGACCCTGGAGGTCCTGGCCAAAACCGCCCTTTCCCATGCCGAGGCCGGTGCGGACATGGTCGCGCCTTCCGATATGATGGACGGCCGGGTTGCCGAGATCAGGGCGGCTCTGGATGAGAACAATTTTGCCAATATTCCGATCATGTCTTATGCGGTTAAATATGCTTCTGCCTTTTACGGGCCGTTTCGTGAGGCGGCGGATGGCGCGCCGCAGTTTGGTGACCGGCGCGGCTACCAGATGGATCCTGCCAATATCAGAGAGGCCTTCCGGGAGGCGAGTCTTGATGTGGAAGAGGGCGCTGATATCCTGATGGTCAAGCCGGCGGTGGCCTATCTCGATATTATCAGCAAGTTGCGTGACGAATTCGATTTGCCCATTGCCGCTTACCATGTCAGTGGTGAGTATGCGATGATCAAGGCCGCTGCTGCCAACGGCTGGATCGACGGGGATAAGGTAATGATGGAAACTCTGTTGGCGATCAGGCGCGCCGGAGCCGATATTATTCTTACCTATTTTGCCAAGGATGCGGCGAGGTATCTCCGGAAGTAGCAATTAAGGCGAAATTGGCTTTATTACCAGGTCGGGCAACTCCCGGAGCGGAGTCTGCCCGGCTTTTTATTGGGGGAAAGTGGTATCCTGCGGTTGCCGACAATGCTTTCCCAGAGCAGTAACTTTGGCTGAGATTGTTTTTAGCTGTACCCGCATACTCCTAGGAGTATTTTTTCATCAGCACCAGATCGCCGGTTTTTATCGAGTTAGTTGGCCGGTTGGCTGACTCTGCCAGGTGACTGGCAACAACTTCACACTTTACCATCAGAAAGAAGTAGATTGGCCCTGATACTTCCGATAGGGTTTCGAAGTTACCCTGACCCTTACTGATGATCAGGTCCGCCTCGCTGAATATTTTTTTAAATTCATTATTGCAGCTCTGCAGCGGGGTGCCGGGGCAATCTGTGCCATTGCTGATGATTCGGCATAAACCTCCTAAGCCGCACTCTTCCGCATCGGCTGGCAGGGCGTCATTGATGATCGGCTTCTCTTTGACCGCGAGCGTTACTTCCGGGTTAAACTGTTTGATCAGCAGGCTGTCGAAGACCAGTTCTCCGCAATTGTCGCCCAGATAGAGAATCTTTCCGGCCTGCTGCAGGTCGGCGCGTAACTCGTCAAGATCGTCGATAGCCAAATCTTTATTCAGGCATTCATCGACGGCCCGGTGTACGTCAAAATTATGATGGGAACCGTAGTCTATGATGTTGCCGGCAAGGGTCAGGAGTGCTGCTGTCCGCAATGGATCGGCCGATTGGCTGATTTTGGCTTCCAGGTCAGGCAACATCTTAAGCACCGTTTGGTTACTGATGTTTTTCAGGTCGGCAAAAATATCCGGGTTACCGGTTCGTTCCGCAATCATTCGATAAAGGTACACTGCATTTTCCGGTGGAGACAGCTCGAGATCGAATGAGGAAATAATCCCGGCAGCACTTGCCATGATGTCATTTTGCAAATTTGCTGAATCGGTGGCCAGATTGGTAGTATATGCGGCCTGTTTCGTGAAGCATGCTAAACAGTTCGGCGAGGTGCGCATAGTAAGCCTTTTGGGTTTAGGGGCAGGTAAGTGGGAAAACTTTATGGTGTTGCTGAATAATAGCGAATTCTGAGCTTTACTGCACGATAATCAGGCCAAGGCGCTACGGGCCTTTTTGTTTTATTATAGTTGGTCTTGCCCACCATTTTAATTGACAATATCAGGGCTCCTTTTTATTACCATTAGCTCTGCTTTTATTATTAAAGTAACGGATTGGCTTTAACCAATATTTCAATTTCAGACTGTGAGGATATATCTCATGCTTGATGCATATCGAAAACATGTTCAGGAGCGCAATGAGCAGGGGCTGCCGCCGTTGCCCCTTGATGAGGAGCAGGTTACTGCCCTGGTTGAGTTGTTGCCGTCTCCGCCTGCCGGCGAGGAAGAACTGCTGATCCAGCTATTGACCCATCGGGTGCCGCCGGGGGTAGATGCAGCGGCCAAGGTCAAGGCTGAATTTCTGGCAAAAGTCGCTAATGGCGAGGTGCAGGTTACCGGGATCGACCGTCAGCATGCCACCTTCCTGCTGGGCACCATGCTCGGTGGTTATAATATTCAATTTCTGATCGATCTCCTGGATGACGAGGAGACAGCCGGTAAGGCCGCTGAGGCACTTTCTAAAACCCTGCTGGTTTACGATGCTTATAAAGATGTTATGGCAAAGGCTGCCGCTAATAAATGGGCCGGGCAGGTCGTTGATTCCTGGGCAGCGGCCGAATGGTTCACCAGTCGTGAGCCGTTGGCAGATCGGATTACGGTGACCATCTTCAAGGTGGATGGTGAGACCAATACCGATGATTTTTCACCGGCCTCCGAGGCCTGGAGTCGCCCCGATATCCCGCTCCATGCCAAGGCCATGCTCGCAAGCCCGATGCCCGAGGCCCAAGCCAGGATTGAGGAGTTGAAAGGTAAGGGGCATCCGTTGGCCTTTGTTGGCGATGTGGTTGGCACCGGTTCCTCCCGTAAATCAGCGATCAATTCGGTGCTCTGGCATATCGGCGTCGACATCCCCTATGTGCCCAACAAACGGCAGGGCGGGGTGATATTGGGCGGCAAGATTGCCCCGATCTTTTTTAATACCGCCGAGGATTCCGGGGCCTTGCCGATTGAGTGTGATGTTACCAAACTTAAAATGGGCGATGTTGTCCATATCCTGCCCTATGAGGGTAAAATTGTTGATGAGGACGGGCATGAACTTGTCTCCTTTGACTTGCGGCCCTCAACCATGGCTGATGAGGTCAAGGCCGGTGGTCGGATTCCGCTGATCATTGGCCGGGCCCTGACCGCCAGTGTCCGGGAAGGGCTGGGACTGCCGGTCAGCGATATATTTCTGCAACCCACTCCGGCGCCCGATACCGGTAAGGGTTATACCCTGGCCCAGAAAATCGTCGGGCGGGCCTGTGGTCTTGAGGGTGTCCGTCCCTCCGCGTACTGCGAGCCGAAGATGACCACGGTCGGTTCCCAGGATACCACCGGGCCGATGACCCGCGATGAATTGAAAGAACTGGCCTGCCTGGAGTTTGGTTCCGATCTGGTTCTGCAGAGTTTCTGCCACACCGCGGCCTATCCCAAGCCTGTTGATGTCAAGATGCACCGGGAATTGCCGGTGTTCATCGAGGAGCGCCATGGCGTTGCCCTGCGGCCCCGAGACGGGGTTTTTCATTCCTGGCTGAACCGTTTTGTGTTGCCTGATACGGTCGGCACCGGTGGTGACTCCCATACCCGTTTCCCGATCGGGATCAGCTTCCCGGCCGGTTCAGGTCTGGTGGCCTTTGGCGCCTCAATGGGCTTCATGCCCCTTGATCTGCCGGAATCGGTCTTGGTCCGTTTTAAAGGTGAGTTGCAGCCGGGCATTACCCTTCGCGATCTGGTTAATGCCATTCCTTATGTCGCCATCCAGCAGGGCTTGTTGACTGTCGGTAAGGAGGGCAAGAAAAACGTTTTTTCCGGTCGGATTATAGAGATTGAGGGGCTGCCTGATCTGAAAGTTGAACAGGCCTTCGAGCTGACCGATGCCACTGCCGAGCGGTCGGCTGCAGCCGGGACGGTTCGGCTCAATAAAGAACCGGTTATTGAATATATTCGTTCAAATGTCACTCTGCTTAAGTGGATGATTGCAGATGGCTATGGCGATAAGGATACCATTAAAAAACGTATCGAAGATATGGAGGACTGGTTGGCCGATCCGCAATTGCTTGAGGCCGATGCCGATGCCGAATATGCCGAGATCATCGAAGTCGATCTTAACCAGATTACCGAGCCGATCCTGGCGTGCCCCAATGATCCTGATGATGTCAAGACCCTCTCCGAGGTGGCCGGCACCAAGGTAGATGAGGTTTTTATCGGTTCCTGCATGACCAATATCGGTCATTACCGGGCTGCGGCCAGATTACTGGATGGTTTTGGGTTTGTGCCCAGTCGGCTGTGGATTGCTCCGCCGACGAGGATGGACGAGCAACAACTGGTAAGTGAGGGAATCTACGCAGTCTATGGCAGGGCCGGGGCCCGCACCGAAGTGCCGGGTTGTTCGCTCTGTATGGGTAATCAGGCCCGGGTGGCCGATGGTGCCACGGTGGTATCGACCTCGACCCGGAACTTCCCGAACCGGATGGGTGACGATACCAGTGTCTATCTCTCTTCTGCTGAACTGGCGGCGATCACCGCCAAATTGGGCAAACTGCCGACTGTTGAGGAGTATCGGCAGCAGGTTCTGGTTCTGGAAGGAGAGACCGATAAAGTTTACTCTTATCTTAATTTTGATCAGATTGAGGATTATTCCACTAAAGCCTGAAGTTAGAAGACGGCCAAGATAGTTACAGCTTAAAAACGGTCGTACCTTCTGGCATGACCATTTGGATTAAATAAACATGAATATTATATTAAGCCTGTTCCTTGCCCTGTTTGTTTTATTACAGCCTCATGTCTGTCTGGCTAAAGCTGGGCAGTGTTTTGAGGGAGACTGCGAAAACGGCCAGGGGACATTTGAGTATGAAACTGGCATGAGGTATGTCGGTGACTGGCAGCGGGGTAAGGAACATGGGCGAGGGGTGATGAGCATGCCCATGGGCACCACCTATGAGGGCGAATACCAGAGAGGTCTGCCCCACGGGACCGGAACTTACTCTCTTGCCGACGGTAGAAAATATGTCGGTGAATGGAAGAATGGCAGGCCGGAAGGTCATGGTGTTGAAATCAACCCGGCTGGCACCAGTTATGAAGGCCAGTGGCATGACGGGGTTCCCCATGGTAGAGGCACCGCTAAGAAGAATGGTCGGGTAGATAAGGATGGTTATTGGCTTGCGGGTGAGTTTGTCGGCAAGGATAGACCTCAAGTTCTTTATTAGCACCGTGAAGTTGATGTGGTCAAATCAAAAAAAAGGCAGCATGCTCTGGGAGCATGCTGCCTTTTTTGTTTATAGTGAGAGGTTTATCAGTATTTTGTCAGGATATAGATAATGTGCACCCCAACCCCGGAGATTCCCGCCCCAACGTAGCGTAGGATCGCCCCGCCTTGGCGGGTCTTGTTTGAAAAAAACCCTATCAGTACACCGGTCACATGCAGAGCTGCTGTTCCCAACAGAAAGCCACAGGCATAGATGATGGGTTTAACAATAGTAGGCATTTCCGTGCCATGGGCGTGGCCGTGGAATATGGCAAAGAAGCCAACCCCGACCATGGCCCAAACCGGCGGTAGTTTCTTCTCCATGGCCAAGGCGACGCCAAGAATCAGAACCGATAAGGCAATACCGTATTCAACTCCGGGCAGGCCAACCGCTTTTAGACCAAGAAAAGCGCCGATGGCCATTACTGACACAAAAGTAGTAGGGACAGACCAGATTGCTCGACCTCCCATTTGCGAACTAAGTATCCCTACACTAAGCATTGCCAGAAAATGGTCAAAACCGAGGACCGGGTGGGTCAGTCCGGCCAGGAAACCACCTTCTCCACCGCCAGTGTGAGCCAGGGCAAGACCGGGGGCAAGGATGATAAGCAATATTGGCAAAATAACCTTCACCGTAATCAATCTCCCTCGAATTCGGTCTGGGAATAAAAGGCGTAGCCCTTCTCCTTCAGTTTACCTTCGCCGCCGACATCCGGCAGATTGACGATAAAGGCCATTTCGGTTACGACACCGCCGAGTTTTTCAATCAAGGCAGCTGCTGCCAGGGCGGTGCCGCCGGTGGCCAACAGGTCGTCAACCAGGAGGATTTTCGCCCCTTTAGGAAAGGCATCTTTATGGATTTCGATGATGTCGGTGCCGTACTCCAGGTCGTATTCCTGGGAGACTACCTCGGAGGGTAACTTGCCTTTTTTACGGATCGGCACAAAGCCCTTGCCGAGGGTGTAGGACAGCGCGCCGCCCATGATAAACCCCCTGGCTTCAATGCCGGCAATAATGTCGTACTCAACATTGCCGGAAAGGTAGCGCTGGGTGAAATTGTCGATCACCAGTCTGAAACCAACCGGATCCTGGATCAGCGTGGTGATATCCCTGAACATGATTCCCTTCTTGGGGTAATCCGGGACGGTTCTGATTCTCGATTTTATCGGCATCTCATTCTCCTTTTAAGTTGAACATACATCAGCATATTTTTTGATCTTGGGAATAACGTCCATAAAAAGCCTGATCACCTGATCGGAATTATTTTTCATCGTCTCCAAGATCATCTCCCAGCTTACCGGCTCTTCTTCCTCGTGCCAGCAATCGTAATCGGTTGACATGGCGGCGGTTGCATAATGGATTTTCTGCTCTCGGGCCAGGTTTACTTCCGGCACAGTGCTCATATTAATTACATCGCAATTCCAGCTTCTGAACATATGGCTTTCGGCCTTGGTGGAAAAGCGTGGGCCTTCGATGGTAATTAGGGTTTTGTCGGTATGGTGACTGATGCCAAGTCCGGCCGCTGATTCAGCCAGCAAAGCGCGCAGATTCGGGCAGAATGGTTCAGCCATCGGTGTATGGACCACTTCATTCTTGTCAAAGAAGGTGGTTGCCCTTTTACGGGTATGGTCGATGAACTGGTCGGGGAAAACCAGATGGCCTGGCTCGATCTCCTGCCGGAGTGACCCAACCGCCGTAGCTGCCAGAATATGGGTGCAGCCATGTTCTTTCAAGGCCCAGATGTTGGCCCGGAAATTAACGCCGCCGGGATAGATCGAGTGGTCCTTGCCATGACGGGCAAGGATGGCGACATCCACGCCCGCAATTTTCCCGCAATTCAAGGAAGATGAGGGGCTACCGTATGGAGTGTCGATCTCAATTTCCCGGGCATTTGTAAAGATATCCGGATCATCAAGGCCGGAGCCCCCTATTATCCCGATTTTGACCATATGGTTAACCCCTGTGTTACTTTTAAGAGAGTGGTGGCAGGCAAAGCCCTCAATAAACTGAATAGCGAAAAGCCTGTCAAGATGAAATCGTCTCCACAATTCACCCTGCTATGTAAATGATCCTGCCAGATCAAGATTCTGGCGGGTTTTTTTCTGCTTTAAGCGACTAGCGAATAACTGTTCCAAACATTCGGTGGGCTCCCAGTAGCAGCAAAAAATTGTATTACTCTTCTTAGAGGCAAAGCTAGAGAAATTGCCACACAAGGCGGGCGTTGTTTGACTGAAATTTTTTGTCTGCGTCGTTTACAATAGGGCAATAGATCATGTTGGTAGCCAGCGGCGGTATCGGGACGAAGCCTGATTTTCGCAATCTCGTCCGGCAATTAATTCAATGTTTGTTCTGGAACTTATAGCTGTTTAGACCCAGACGAAACATTGCCGTAACGAAACTTGCTATAAACGATGTCATCCTGTTCAGCCCTAAGTGATAATGTTTTGATAACAGCGAAAGCCTCTGTAGGTGTGCAGAGCTCGGTTTTATGCGTCACGATCAGCGTGTTATCCACGTCAAAAGTTACGGTCTTGATGGGTTTGTTGGTCTGGGATGAACTGAGCATATCCTGGTTAATTTTGCTAAAGCAGGCAAGGACCTGGTTGGAGATTTGGATAGTTGCTCTCATCTCTGCCTGGAATTCATCCTGCTCTCTTTAAATTGTCATTTCCGTTATTAACAACAGGAGGGAATTATACATTTTTAATGTTTTTTCAGGTAATTACAAAATCTAGGTCCCATGTCTTTAGTGGATGTAAACATGAATCAATGTTTGCTTGTTTTGATCAAGTTCCGACCTGGCTCTGATTTTATCCGGAGACAGGTCGGGTTCAAATATTGAAAAGGGGCTTATTTCACTCGCTTTTAAAGAAAGCGTTGCTGTTAGCGCCACAGACCGGACATTTTTCGGGGGCCTCTTTTTCATGGGTGTGTCCGCAAACGGAACAGACGTAGTAATTGCACTCCGCCATGTTTTCCAGATTGTCGAGAGCCATCTGGTACAATTTCGCATGGGTTTGTTCTACTTCATTTGCGTAAGTGAATGAACGGGTGGCAGCCTTGTGCCCCTCTTGTTCGGCAAGTTTAATCATGTCGGGATACATGTTCTTGTACTCATGGGTTTCTCCGGCAAGGGCTTCCTTGAGGTTGTCGAGGGTGGAACCGATGCCCTTCATTGCCCGTAAATGGGCGTGGGCATGAACGGTTTCGGCAGCTGCTGCGGCCCGGAACAGTCGGGCGGCTTGATGATATCCATCTCTTTCGGCCTGTTTGGCAAAAGCAAGATACTTCCTGTTTGCCTGTGATTCTCCGGCAAAGGCTTCCTGTAGGTTTTCCTGGGTTGTGATCATGTCTTTCTCCTTGGTTTGAAAGATTATGGCTAAATAGTAATTATTTTCGATAAGTAAACGGCAATACCATAATGTATGATCATAGCAAAAACAACCGGGCGGCAGGCGATTAATTTATACCATGCCGTTCTTGTTTATATTAAACGTGTTTGTTACTTCCTTGACTGACTCTGAGCAGCTGCGATACGATTGTACCAATCGCCAATAATTTCTAATTCAGGAGAAGGTTATGGAAGGGAAAAAGATGGCACCATGTGTTAGATGCGGGGAGTCTTCGGGTACTCTTAAGGAATGTCTTGCTTGCTATACCTTCTTTTGTGACGGATGTTTCCCCCCGAAAACCATGGAGAAGGATGGTATCTCTGAATTGATAAACTGTTGCCCAAGCTGTGGGGGCGGCGATGTTGAATATTTAAAAAACAAATAGTTGTGTTTTTTTTGGCAGAGATTCTCGGCTATCCCTACTATAGGAAGTCGTTTTGAGGCAATGCACCGACTAAGTTCTTTGCGTCAGGGCTAGTTAGTAAGAGCAGCCTGGAGAAAGGTTAAGTTCGGATGGTGGTGGACCCGGCTTTGCGGGAATGGATGACGGAGGGGAGCAAAATCTCTTTTGTTCTGGACAAGAAATTTTATGTTGTAGTGAGATAATTGTTGATCTTAAGTATTTAGTTGTTTAAGTTGGTAGTTAAATGCTTAGAATGTTTTCATCATTCTTCTTCCTTGGGTTCTGTTATCTGATATTTTCCCTGATTCTTCAGATAACAGAACCCCTCCTTTTTTCCCCCTAATACTATTTTTGTCTTGCTTTGTTCGACAACATTGACCTACGATTATTCAGGTACCTAGTGATTAAGATCCTGGCCTCGGACATGCTTGGTGTTGCTCAACACCTGATAAAAAAGTTTTCGGGCTATTTCCGCCGGTATATGCGACGATCGGGGCCAGGATTTCTTTGAAGATCGGTGATCAATAATATTTGCTGTTATGACCAATAAGGCGCTTTAAGCGCTTTTTTTGTTTCATCTCGGTCGAATCCGGCCAACCAATCATCGAGTAGTGCTGCAGAAAAACAAACTTGGCTTAAAAGGACTAAAAATGACTGGAATTGTTAAAGACAAGATTGACCCCGAGCGCATGAAGGCGCTTCGCAGTCTGCCAATTGAAATTAAGGAGCAGATTACAGGCGAGGAGGCGAGGGCCTTTCTTTATAAAGAAGAACTGCCGGAGTCGTTACAGGTAAAACTTGCAGGGTATCTGGTTGCGGATGATGACTAGCCCGCATATTTCATGAGTATTTTTAAAAAGTCATTTTAACTGATTGTCCTTGTGTGTTAAACCTTTGGTTTGCTGTGGAATATCAAGGTCACAGTTTGTACCAAATGAAATACATGGTTTGTTTTTCAGATAGCGCAGACTTCGAACCTCCTCACCCTGCGGGTCAGCCGATATATCCGGATAGCACCCCTCAGGGGGGGGGGATTGTACAGAATCTGCTGTATAAGGCTTTCAGCATACTAAAGAATCGGAGTCTCCTGGCCGCTTACCTGCTGAAAACATTATACTTTGCCTATCGAGCGTTTCGCAATCGGGCATCTCGACTGGTGAAATATGCGGGCTAGCTTGTCTCTGTCCGGAAAAAGGCCAAGTGTGGCCAGGGTAAATTAGAGGGGGCGGTTGTCCTGCCCCCCCCCCTTATTATAGGATCAATCTAAGGTTTCCATTTCTCGACCGCAACAGAGCGGGATGCGTTCTCCGACTTTGACATTCATGTACTTATTGCATGTAGAACAATAGTAGGCACTATCGGTAGTGGACTTCTGCTCTGTCCAGGTGGTTTTGCCACCGGGAATCCCTTCTATGTTGAAGCGGGCCATGTTTTGCTTTACCGGGATATATTCCCCGATTGGCACCAGTTTCTTATTGTCTTTCATGCAATCGACGATGACCTTCCACAGTAATTCCATTTCAGCGGTTTCCTGGGGGGATTCAGGTGAGAATTCAACGAGGTTCCTGTCTAATTTGATCTTCATGTTTTCTCCGTGAAAAAAGTTTTGTCTATTTTGTTTTGGTAATCGTTATCGATTATAAGCGAAATGGGAAATTGATTCTACAATATATTGGGAAATTATGTTTAAAGTGATCCGGTGCAAAAGTTCATTATCTTGTGAAAGCAAAAATTGCTAACTTGGGATTGGAGGGATAAATGCCAAAAGTTGATCAAAACAGATCTGAGGTTGTCGACCAGAAATATCGGCCTTTGAAAAAAATGCTCAAGAAAACCGTTAAAAATATCACTGACTCTGTGGCGAACAAACAACTTCCTCCTGCCTTGTTGATGGACGATTTTATGGCCCAGGTGAAAGTGATGGTTTCTTATCCGAGCTTTGGTGACGAGTATTACTCGACATTCATGGCTGCATGCGATGCACTTTATAAGGCATGCAGGAAAAAGGATCTGTCGCTCTTTGTTGAGTGTTTCGCCGTCGTTGTTTCCCTTAAAAAAGAGTGCCACCACCGCTACAGGTAGGATTGTGTTTCTCTTTTCCCCAGTCTCTGTCAAATCCAGATTGTTCTAGGAGAATATTCTGGGTGGGAATTTCAACCACCAGCCGAGCCGTTACCGAGATTCTCCGCACCACTTGTTTCTTTTGTTTCCTGATGTTCTGACGAAACCACCTCTTTTGGATGGGTTTTCTCCTCTATTACAGTGTTTTCTTAATATCTAATACAGCTATTTGGATTGCAGGGCTTTGGGCTTTCATTCCTCATTCGCCAGTTATTGGCTGTTGTGTCGATCCTCAAAGCTTTTTTATGGATACGCGATCAGCACTACTGTAACCATCCTCCTCGTACTTATCTCCCTGTTTTATAGATAAAAATTATTTCACACAAGTGTTTTTTTTGTTGCTTTTAAATAATTGTGTGGATTATAGTGGTCGGAAAGGGGTTCTTCGTGGATGGATTGCCCTTAATTCTTTGCTGGAGGTTAACAAATGGAGTCCTGTGTTTTCATCGGCACTCATAGCAGTGTGCTTGACGAGAAATCCAGGATGGTATTGCCGGCCGGTTTCCGCAAAGACAATCAGCCTGAAGTGCTTAGTGGAGATTTCTATATTACTCCCCACCGTGAAGGTTTCATGGTTGTTCGACCTGCAATTATCTGGGAGAATTACCAGAGTTTGATTCTCGATGATGATGAGCTTGACGGTGTCCAAAAAAGAAAATTCATTCGTTTGCTCTGTAATAATTCAGTGAAAATAAAATTGGATAATCAACATCGAATTGTCCTCAATCAGGGCTTGCGTCATAAATTGGAATTCACTGATGATGGACCTCGTCAAAAGATGGTTGTTGTGGGTTGTGGCGATTTTCTGGAGATTTGGCCTGAAGCTATTTACCGTGGTGAAGATGACTCAACCATGGAGCTTTCCAACTTTATTGATACTTTTGATGGTCGTTGAAGACTTATGAGAGGGCAGATAAATGCTTAGCAGACATACCCTTGTAACCTCGCTTGATATTGGTGCAAGCTCAACAAAGGCTGTAATAGCCGAAGTGGATAGCCAGGGTTATGTAGAACTTCTTGGTCATGGTCAAACACCCACTTATGGGTTTAAAGATGATGTAGTCAATGATATCCGGGAGCTTGGTGAAACTATTGGTGCCTGTGTTGATATGGCTGAAGCGATGGCTTCACAGCGGGCCGGCTCTTTGGTGGTTGCCATTGGTGGAGAGCATGTCCGAATTGTCCAAAGTCATGGCGGGATCCCCTTGCACAGAGGTGGAAGTAGAAACAGCAGTAAATATATAAGTAGGCAGGACATAAAAAATGCCATTGATAATGCTGCAGCTGTGCCAGTATCTGTGGCGTTGCAGATCCTCCATGTTTTGCCTATGAGGTATTATGTTGATGGGGAAAAAGTTAGAAACCCCGAAGGGTTGAGTGGAGCTCGGCTTGATGTGGATGTGATGATCGTTGCCGCCAGACAATCTGTGCTTAATTCAATAGTAAAAGCGGCAGAATATGCCGATTGTCGCATTAGCAAGTTCTGTTACCGTCCCCTGGCCACAGGCAAAGCAATTATGAGTGAGCGGGAAATGGATCAAGGGACTTGTCTGGTTGATATTGGTGGCCGTCATACGGATGTGGCTATTTTCAAGGAAGGGAAGATGGTTTTTACGTCAACTCTGGCCTTGGGTGGTGAAAATATAACATTAGATTCAAGCAGTCACCTGGAGGTGGCGAGAGCAGAAGCTGAAAAGATAAAATTGAGCCATGGCCACTGCACTTCATCGCTGGCGGAGGATGTCGAGTTTCAGGTGACTGGCGTTAGTGATGGCGCGTTGTGGCGGTCGATTAAAAAGTCTGAGTTTGGTTATAACGTTATTCAGCCACGAGTTGAAGAGATTCTCGAAGAATCATTGAAGGCAATATGCAGCTCAGGTGAACAGGAGTCGTTGCCTGGTGGAGCCATCCTGACCGGTGGTACCAGCCAGTTGCCCGGGGTTAACGGGTTGGCATCGACAATGTATCCGTTTCCAGTGAACAGCGGGATTAACTCCGGGTTTGAAAATATGGATGAGGTTTCAACCTGTCCTGATCATGCCACGGCTTTAGGCTTGGTATTGTTTGATGTGGACCAGCGTATAAGTCGTCGTGAGGATGTTATGGATAATCCTCTGACCAGGTTGTGTGGCAAATTTCTGCGTAAGATTCATGCCGTTATATGATGAATGGAAGATGAGAGGGTTATTATGACTGCAGAAAAATCAGATTATCTTTTCTCGATGGTAGAGGAAGAAGCAAGAACCAGAATAGTGGCTATGGGAATTGGCGGGATGGGCGGAAATGCCATGGGGAATCTTGCCAAAACCGAAATAGAAGGGTTGGAGATATATTCTGTAAATACCGACATGCAATCTCTGGATAAATGCCAGGGTAGTCAGCCGGTGCAGATTGGCGCCAAAAGAACTGCCGGTAAAGGAGCCGGCGGTAACAGTGAAGTGGGGCGTCTGTCAGCGGAGGATGATATTGAGAAATTACGGATGTTGGTGAAAGGGGCCGAACTGGTATTTATCGCTGCGGGAATGGGCGGTGGTACTGGAACTGGTGCTGCGCCAGTTATAGCCAAGCTTTGTCGTGAAATGGAGATTCTGACCATTGGCATCGTTACTACCCCGATGGTTTGCGAAGGGCATAGACGGATGGGTAAGGCCCAGCAGGGTTTGGCTGAACTCCGTAGTCATGTCGATTCGCTTATGGTTATAGAAAATGAAAATTTATCTCTGATTATGGACTGTGATGATGTTTCAATCATTGAGGTTTTCGGTCGAGCTGATGAGGTAATGGTTAAGGGAATCACTGCTATAAGCGGAATGATAAATACCTTTGGTTATATTAATCTTGATCTCGCCGACATACGCAATGTGTTGAAAAGGCCATCTAGTGAGGAGTGTGCAGATGTTTTGATCGGTGTCGGCACGGCATCGGGCAAAGATCGCGCTTTAAAAGCTGCGGCAATAGCAATGGAAAATCCCTTGTTGGCTAATGATGACATAAAAGGGGCGAATAACATTTTGATTAACGTCTCTGCTGATGAAAATATGGGTCTTAACGAAGCCCAAAGTGTTATGGGAGTTATAGCTGATAAGGCCGGAGATAGTGATCGTGAGATAATAATGGGAATTGTCACTGATAACTCTCTTGGCGAAAAAATCAGTATAACGCTTATTGCCACAGATATGGGCTTGAATAAACGCAACAGTTCTTCAGTGGTCAATAGAGTTCCGATCAAACAAACCAGCGAGTTATCGATTGGTGAGATTAGGCCTGAAATTTTTGCTCAGGTTGCGCCGCTTAAAGAAGATGCGGTCAGTTCACCGCTGTCTGAAGGTATCTGCATGAAAGCACATGTTGGTTCTGAGATCGTAGAAAATTTTGGCTCATCTCCTTTAATTAAAAATACGCAGTGGCAAACTCCAGCCTATGAAAGGCGGGAATGTCTCTACAGTGACCAGGCTGTTGAAACTGTAACCAGTCGAACTCCTAAGACAGATAGTCGTGAGGCAGTTAGCGCTTTCAAACGGGCCAGGCGAAAAAAAGGCAGAATATATCGAGAGCCGGCCTTGCGGCTGGCCTGCGGGTAATTCTCCCTTCTTGCATACGGCTGTGAGTTCGGTTACTCCTCCCCCTGATCGGACTCGCAGTCGGCCCCTTTATCTTGTGGGTTTTTCACCAATACTTGTCTTTTTTCTCTCGCCATAACAGTCGATCTACATTTCCTTTGTCATTGGTTTTTACAACTGAATAACGATTTTACTTTGTTCTTTAGGTTTAAGGTAAATATCGTCTTGACTTGTAAATCCTTTAGTTTGTTTGTTTCGCCTAGTGTCGAATAGACAGATG
>DAOVJK010000071.1 GCA_030673265.1 Pseudomonadota bacterium
ACCAAAACCCGCACCAAAACCGATCGTGGCTAAGCCGACACCAGAACCTATCGTGGCTAAGCCAGACCCGAAACCCGTCGTAGCCAGGCCGACCCCCAAACCGGTTGTAGCCCAGCCGAACTCGAAACCAATCCTAGCCAGACCGACCCCCAAACCGGTTGTAGCCCAGCCGAACTCTAAACCAGTCGTAACCAGGCCGACCCCAAAACCACTCATTGCCAAGCCGACACCCAAACCGAACGTGACAAAACCAGCACCAAAACTGGTCTTAGCTAACCCACTCCCGAAACCGGTCGTACCCACGCCTGCACCTAAACTGGTCGCAACTAAGCCAACCCCCAAACCGGTCACGCAGAAGAAGACAACACCCAAACCGGTCGTAGCCCAGCCGACAACAAAACCAACTATTCAGAAAGAGCATACCCCCCAGACCCATGTCAGCAGCGCCCGGGGCTTGGCCGGTAACGGTAAAATAAATAAACATAATGTTTATACATTCAATCTGCCCGAAATTGGCAGTTCGTCTACTTTGGCTTTCTGGGCCACCGGCAGAAACTCTATCGATACCTACGGCAAAGTGTGGCTGATAACTCCGGGAGGACGCCGAATCATAGTCGGCATTTGGAAGGAAAGTTACTTTACCGAGCCTTCCACGGATATCACCTCATTTTACAAACTTAAACCGGTTACCGAAGATATCACCAAGAAGGTCTCTGGGTCAGGTACTTACAAAGTTGAATTCGAGTGGACTGACGGCAATGAGCCCTTAGTCATCTACCGGGTTGAAATCACCTCTTAAAACCTTTTCTAAAATTTAATATTAATACAAAAAGGGCCGACAGATTCTATCCGTCGGCCCTTCTAATTTGCAAAAGTGACTCTTAGGGAGAGCCCATGCAGGTACATCTAAGTCTCCCTCCGACCACTTACATCGAGGAGCTGCCCTAGAATGAAAATTATTTAGAACAGCCCCTTATTTAATCAAAACCCCAAGTGGAACAATAAAAAAACCAGGAACTAAAAAATCAACCCTCCAGTGATCAACAGGAAGAATACCCGCAACTCATACATTGATTGCAACCACCACTACGCCGCATAGTTATCTTGCCACATGTCGGGCAAGACGAGTAAGTCGATGGCTCCACATAAGGCTCTGGTTCGTTTTCCACCTCATTTTCACTACACTTGTCAAGAACCTTGGCCAGGGAGGCCGGGATCGAATAACAGCGCCCAAGGCTAGCGTTATGCCAGGCGCCATCAGAAGAAATATCTTCAAGGGTACGCGCGATCTTGCTAACCAGCCGGTAATCGTGCTGGAGTGCCACAGAAATGACCCGGCCCAACGCCTCACTCATACCATGCAGAGTTGAGCCTGACTTGGTGGTATTGAGAAATAGCTCCCGGACATGTCCCCGATCTCCACGATTCGCTGTAATGTACAGCGGTGCTGGTCCGCGCCACTTGAAGGTGCTGCCGCTACGCTCATCCATGTTGGTAAAGGCCGTAGTTTCAACTGACTTACCCGCATGATCAGACAACACGCCTTCCATGGAAGAATCTCTGAACATGGTTATACCTTTCAGATTGCTCTTCCGGGCATAATCCATAATTTTGCGGATATCAGCGACGGTTGTGGAAGCTGGCAGATTAACCGTCTTGGATACTGCAGTATGGTTGAACGCCTGACATGCCTCCAGAATTCTAATCTGCTGATACGGATCTATCTCATGGGCAGTCTGCTTACTAATCCAGTCCAGTTTATCACCACTGTACGCATAAAACTCAAGGGGCACCAGAGTGAACTCCTTCCATGACTCATCGATGTCTTTAACTTTCCGGGACTGAATCATCGAGAAATAAGGCTCAACCCCGGTACAGGCAACTCGAAGCAACTGTGAAATTGAACCAGTAGGGGCCTGGGAAGTAGTTACGGAATTATAAAGCCCTCCCATTTTACGCAGCGGCGCAAAAACATTTTCAATCCTTTCCAGCCATATTTTGCTGTCGCCAGCCTCACCCTTCACAAAAGAAATCGCAGCATTTTCGATCTTCTTGACGTAGGATTTGTTCCACTGCTGGGGTTTAAGTTTCTTGCCCTTCTCTTTGCTAATTTCGCCATAGTCGAGACTGCCCTGCATCGAACCAAGCATCAAGGCAAGTTGCGTTGCTTTGGCAAAAAGTGGGGCATCATGCTCATCGGCGTAGGAAACGTCGAAGTGGTTCATGGCATGGTGCAGCCCGGTAAAACCAATCCCGATCGGGCGAAACTTCAGGGTATTCTCCTCAATCCGTTTAACTGGCGGGAAACCACCCATATCGAGAATTTCGTTGCCGGCGATGGCGGCCAGTCGCGCTGCTTCAAAGACATTATCCAGGTACTTGTCTTTTTCTGCATCAAGACATTTAGACAAACTTATTGTTAGCAGATTACAGGCGGTGTCCTTGGTGGACAAATACTCGCCGCAGGGGTTGGAAAAAACCGGATTATACTTGGCCAGTACCGGCGTATTCTCCATGCTCTTCTTAGTGAACAGCAGCCCTGGGTCACCTGATTTCCAGATATACTCGGCAATGGTCTGGAGCAATTCCTCGTTTTCCCAAAACTTTTCGTCGGTAACATTTACCGAAACATTACACCCTGTATACTTGCCTGGGTTGTCACCCTTGAAGGTAATAAAATCTATTATATCAGTAATATCCCAATCAGCCTGAATCATTAAGGCTCCCCGCCTTTTGCCACCCTGACTGATCCTGGCGGAAAGATGCGAAAAACCCTTGGCAAAAGAGACCGGCCCGGAAGCAGTCCCCTGGCCATGATCAACAATGGAACCGCGCGGCCGCAAATTACTGACATCGATCCCACCCCCGCCGGCATGTTGAAAAATGGAGACCAGATCCCTTTCCATATCGAAAATAGAATCGGTGGAATCATCCACATCGCCAAGCGGGTAACAGGAATAAAAACCCTTTCGGGAGGTATGTTCATTACCGCCATTCATCAAAAATGGCGTGGCGGTAATAATGCGACCAAGCAAAAGCGCCTTGGCAACTTCCGGATGCGCAAACTGGCTGCTTACCCTTCTCATAACCTGGGGAAAATCATCCTCGGTGGGGAGACCATCCTTGGGATTGCGAATAGCATAACGGGCCTGAATTAGATATTGCTCAAAACGTTCCCATTCTTCAAGTGCCTCATCATATGAAATCGGAAGATCCATTTGTAACCCCTTATCTTTGTGTATTTTAACTGCCACTCAAATATAAACCTGAATACTAATGACCCAAATTGGCCAGCACCAGCAAAGCGTGCATGACAAAAGAACATCCTTATCCGCCAAAACACGACATGTTGTGTTGCCTCAGACATTATTGCACTATATGTAGTGGGTCAGTCAAGCAGAAAAATATTTTATTGGGAAATTAATCGCAAGATTGGATTGCTTTGGGATAAAGCCAAAAAGGGGAAATAATGCCAGAAGAAATGGACTCAAACGAGGTGACTCATGGTTATTATCAACAAAAAATCTTATATATCGCCAGCGGCTAAATAGTCGAAACCAATCGACATGGTTCCGATTGACTCAACCACTTCGCCAAGCCCAGGGAACCGGTTCGTGGCCTGGCAAAGGACCCTTAAATCGATTATTTATCTGCCGGAGCAATAATTACTGACCTGAATTATGGTGAAGGGGCAGATGAACAACAAAAATCGACCCACATTCCGGTTTAGATCGAGCCATAATCTCACCGCCATGGCGATCAACTATCTTTTTGCAGGTGGTTAACCCCATGCCAGTACCTTCGTAAATATCACTACCGTGCAACCGAACGAAAGGCTCGAAGATTTTTTCAATATCTCTTTCACTAAAACCGATGCCGCGATCCTCTACGGTTATCTCGCAGGTATCATCAACGACCCGACTACTGATCATTACCGAAGGCACCTCGTTCTCTCGATGATACTTTAGAGCGTTAGAAATTAAATTCTGAAAAAGCTGTCGAATCTGAACAGCGTCTCCATTCAGATCATGCAATTGTGCGATATCCACCCGGGCTCCGGCATGACTGATTATCTCTGCCAAATCGTCCACCACATCACGGACCAGTTCAGTCATATCGAGGGGCTCAAAGCTTGCGGTACTGGTCGACACCTTGGATAACTGTAAAAGGGCTCCAACCAGATTCTGTAGCTTCCGAGTCCCGTTGGTGATTCTCACCAGATACTCTCTACCACGCTCATCAAAGGAAGAGCTATAGCGCGCCATCAACCGCTCGGCAAACGAAGCAACCAGCATTAAGGGCGCCTGCAGGTCATGGGAGGCAACATGGGCAAAGTTTTCGAGCTCGACATTTGAGCGTTTAAGCAAAGCGGTGACCTCGATCAATTCTTTTTCAACCTGCCGACGTTCCGTTATCTCGCTCTGCAATTTTTCATTAGTGCCGACTAACTCTGCAGTCCGCTCATCAACCAGATCTTCCAACCAGTTGCGATATTCATCAAGCTCTTCTTCCGCTTTCTTTCGCTCGGTAATATCCTGAAAAATAACAATCCCACCCTTGTTACCGTTATTAAGATCACCAAGTGCCGTCCCGGCCAACAAAATGGTCTTTTTAATAACAAGAGCCGAGCCCCTGTCTGTCGGGACAGAGACCGAGCCCTCCATATTGGAAAAAGAACCACCAGTGCAGATAACTTTCTCCAAAGAGCAACTGCCACAGAGCCTTTGGCCAATAAGATCGCAGCAGGTCCGGCCAATTAATTCAGCTCTGTCGACGCCGAAAAACCTCTCACAAGCCGGGTTTACATCAATCAAATGCAAGCCATGATCGACAACAAAAGAAGGCTCGTTCATCTGATAAAACACGGTAGCATACCGTTTCTTCTCCTGCAGGACAAAAAGTTTGGCCTCTTGCTGGCGGCGACGCAGATTGACTTTTACCGACCGCAATTCCCCTTGACAAAAACCAGCCGCAAGACCGCTCAAGAAACCATCCAAGCGAATAAGACCGGACCTAATCTGCTCAGGATCTCGGATTACTCGGCAAAGCCTGTCTATAAAATGGGATTTAACTCTGGCATAATTCTTGAAAAAATCATAGGAATTCAAGCCACTTTCGCGCAACTTTTCGGCCAGGGAAAGGCCGGCAACATTACCAAGCCAGAAACTATTATCACTTGCCGGATTACCTGCTCCACCGCGATCAACATCCACCGAGACCTGCTCTGCCGCAAACAGCAAAACAGCCTCTGCGATTGCCTTGGCCATAGTGGGAAAAACCGCCACCGATTCAGCAGATCCACCTAAATCCGGCAACGATGATGTTTCCAGCATCAAGTCGGCAATTTCTGTTAATGCCCCATAAAATGGAGACAGCTCAGCCATATTTCTTCCGCATCCTTTCCTTGAGTACAACCCTGAGCGGGGCCTTATCCAGCCCTAATCCATCCCGAAAACTGTTAACCAGAAACCGATAATAGGAAAAATGAACCCCTTTGGGGTAGTTGACGAAGATAATAAAGGTAGGCGGTTTAGTTGAAACCTGGGTCGCATAGTAAAACTTTATCCGCCGACCTTGATGCAGGGACGGGGTGTGGCCTTCAACCGCCTTCTGCAGAACCCGGTTGATCCGATTGGTCGTAAACTGCAAAGAAAACTGCTCATAGACCTCGTTAATAACCGGGAAGAGCTTTTTAGTGCCCGCCCCGGTCAGGGCGGAGATAGTTAAAGTCGGGGCATAACCGATGAAATTGGTGGCCATTGCAACCTCATCCATTATCCATTTCTGCTTTCTCTTATCACCCCGGACCAGATCCCACTTGTTGATCAGGACCAGACAGGCCCGGCCTCTCTCTATGGCGTAGCCGATAATCTTGGTATCCTGCTCGGTTATCCCTTCACCGGCATCGACCAGAAAAAGAGCCAAGTCGCAACGTTCCAGAGCAGAAATTGCCCTCATCACACTGAATTTTTCAAGTTTCTCCTGAATTTTGCCGCGCCGCCTGAGTCCGGCTGTATCAATCAGCAGATATGAACGACCATCCCGCTCCAGCAAAGAGTCAACCGAATCTCTGGTGGTGCCGGGCACGTCTGAGACTATCATTCTGGTTTCACCCAGCAGCTTGTTAACCAGCGATGATTTGCCGACATTAGGCCTGCCAATACAGGCTATTGCCACCGTACCTTCCGGCATGTCAGGAGCCTCTTCGGGAAAGACCATCTGCTCCGCCAAAGCATCCATGAAAGTACTAATTCCATAACCATGGGAGGCGGAAATCGGCCAGAGAGTATCAACCCCCAGTTCATAAAACTGCGGAACCAGCTGATCCTCAAGGGCAGGACTGTCAACCTTGTTGACCACAAAGAAGACCGACTTGCCTGATTTGCGCAGAGCTTCAGCCACCCGATAATCCTCTCCGGCCACTCCGGCCCGGCCATCAAGCAGACAAAGAATAATATCAGCCTCCTTGATGGCATGCCAGGTTTGCTCCTGGATACCATCTACAACTGTTATTCGATCCTCGGTGTCCGCTTCCTTGGGAAAAGCCTTACCACCCTCTCCTTTTTGAGTGGGTAACGGCTCAATACCTCCTGTATCGATCAGGATAAAAGTGTGCTCATGCCACTGAACCTTGGCGTAGTGTCGATCCCGAGTCACTCCCGGGGTCGAATCGACTATCGCATTTTTCTTTCTGGTCAGCCGATTAAACAACGAAGACTTTCCGACATTCGGGCGTCCAACCAGGGCGATCAACGGCAATCTATCTGTTTTCATCATTAAACATCCTAAACTTTCAATTTAAAATTGTGCAAATTATTATTGTAGTAATCAACAATCAACCAAGACATTATCTAGTAACCCCGGCAGCTCAGCGGTAAAGGCACGCATAACCGGAAACTGCTTCCCCACCGGTTCATTAAGGAGCTTATGCAAATTTAAAGCTGCCGGCCTTAGATATTCACGGAAGAAGGACTTACCCTTAACTGTGGCAAGAAAAGCGAAGGCTCCCAGGATTTGGAGATTGCGTTGCAGAGCAAGTAAATAGTAACCCTCAACAGAAAAAGCAGCACCACCATCTGGATAATCAACCAAAACTTCGATGTATTTTTGCAAAAGCCGCTCTCTGACAGCATCAGGCAACGATACATATGGATCGATCAACAGCGAAGCCAGATCGTAACCAAGGGGGCCAAAGCGACCACCCTGAAAATCAATAAACCTCGGACACCCGTCTTTGAGCATAATATTTCTGGACTGAAAATCCCGATGCAAAAAGAACCCGGCCGGTAGCGCCGAAGCCAGCTCTGCCAACTTGACAAACTCATCCTGAAGCCCTGCTGGCGGCGCCGTTATCCCCAGTAGTTGGTGGCAACAGGATTCCATAAAATAACCGGACTCCCGGGCCAACATAAGCTGTCGGTCATAAACCTTGGTATCCCAGCACCATTCATCTTTAAAATCTCCCCGACCAGCAATCTGCATCCGGGCAAGAAGCTCAACAATCTGACCATAGAAGCTGACAAGCTTCTCTTCCGACCAGTGTTCAGCCACCACCGCGTGATGCAGTAACCTGTCACCAAGATCCTCACAGATAACGATACCGGTTGCAGGATCATAACCATACATTCGCGGGACCGGAACGCCACAACCCTGAAGATGGTTACCAATGAACCATGCCGCACGAGATTCCGCCCGGCCATGCTCACTGGAGAGATTAGGCAGAACCACGACCAGAGATCGTTCGTCCTCTACTACCCTGAGAAAACGCCGATCGGAACCGTCACCGACCAGCACCTTAATATTGGCGCAGGCAGGATTTACCCCCGCCGCCTTCAAAAGGTGCGGAATGCTCTGCCGTTCAGCCCGGGTAGTTTTTAATTGCACCTTAGCCAACAACAATCTCGTCCTCTATCACTGCTCCCGCCTTCACAACTGCCCCATCCCAGATAACCGAGCGGCTGATCCTGACGCCATCACCAATCCTGGCACCGGCTCCAACAAAGGCCCAATCGTTGAACTCCACGTTTCGACCCAGCACAACATCAGCCTCGACACCAACCGGTTTTAAAGAACTTTCCAAACCAACCGCGGTAGCCAAAGCAGGGTTGTTTAACAATGACTTGTGTAAATCAAGATAATCCTGAGGGGTACCAATATCAGTCCAGAAATGGCCGGCAACTTCAATAGCGTTAATCATAATACCTGATCTGATCATTTCCTGATATAAATCAATGATATCGTAGAAACCGGCAGCGGGAATACTGGCAAGAACAGTTGGGTCAATAACATGAATGCCAGCAAAAGCCAAAAGCCGGTCACCTGATTCCGGAGTGACATCCTGCTCACAAACCCGCAAAGCGGTTACCCGCCCATTGGCGGCAACCCGCAGATTGTTAAATCTGGGTCGATCATGGACAACCATTGATACCGGTGCGTCTGAGGTAAGGTGGTGGTTGTAAATGGCGACTAGATCGAGCGAATGGAGTATGTCACCATTGACCAGCAGAAATGGCTCCCGCCCCAAAAGAGACCGGGCTTGGCGCAGGCCGCCGCCGGTGCCAAGGATGTCTTCCTCAACCTGCAGAGAGACGTCCCTCTCCCCACCAAGAATTTTGCAAAACTGCTCATTAAGAAAATGGGAATTTACGACAAAATTTTGACAACCCTGCCGCCGCAACTGAGCAAGAAGGTGCATGAGTAGGGGTTTCCCCAGGACAGGGAATAATGGCTTCGGACGATATTTAGTGTATGGTCTGAGCCTGGTGCCCAGACCGGCAGCCAGGATCATGGCTTTCATAATATGCCTTACGAGAATTAATTGATGCCCAGATCAAGTTCACCCGGCTTAATTTCCTCGACTCCGACAACAATAATTCCGGCTTTATTGGCCCGCTCGATTAGCGCTTCACCGTCAAACAGCAGCGCCTGACCGGCTTCAACCGCCAGAACCGATGCCCCGACACTATCCATACTGTCTATGGTCTTTGTCCCGATCGCCGGCAGATCAAACCTGAAGTCCTGCCCAGGCTTCTTGACCTTAACCACCACCGCCTGTTCCTTACCCAACTTGCCGCCTCGTATAATAGCCGCATCGGTACCTTCGATGGCTTCTACCGCCAGTACAGCCCGATCCCTGACCACCACGCATTGACCGATATCGAGCCGTCCAATCTCTCTGGCCATCTGCCAACCGAAATATACATCGTCAATTTGCTCGGCCGACGGTTTTATTTTAGTCAGCACCCCTTTGGGAAACAACAACTCCCTCAGGTAAAAAGTAGACTCAAGTATTTTTATGCCTTCTTCTTCAAGGACATCGGCCACAGCCCGCAAGATAGAATCATCCTGCCGGACCTTAAGCTTGTTCCACAGAGTCAGACCTTTAAAATCAGGCATGACATCTTTAAAGATCCTGGTTTTGGTTATGGTCCCAAGCAGGACAGCTTCAGTAACCCCTTCCTGACGGAAGAACTTGATTATCTTACCAAGCTGACCGAGCTTGACCCAACAGATCCCGTCGGCACTCTCCTCAATCTCGGAGCTGGACTCACCCTTGTGGGCTGCCACCAACACCTGGCAACCCTGCTTTTTGGCAGCCTTCGCAAAAAGGATAGGAAACTGGCCGCCACCGGCGATGACCCCTATTTTACTCCTCCTCACTGAAACTCCTTACTATGCCGCGTTTGGAGTCCCTGATAAAATCAACTAGATGTACAACAAGATCACAGTCCGAATATTCCTTCATGGCACTATCGAGAGCCTCTTTCAATAATAGCTCCTGATTGAGGAAGATTATCTTGAAGGCACCGCGTAATTTCTTGATATCGGCAGTAGAGACACCGTTTCTTTTGAGGCCGATGTGATTTATTCCGGAAACTCTCATCCGATTCCTGGTTCCAGCCACGATCATGTAAGGAGGCACATCCTTGGTTACTCCAGAAACTCCGCCGACATAGGAAAAAGTCCCAATTCTCGAAAACTGATGCACCCCGACATGACCGCCAAGACTGGCCTTATCCTCAATCACCACATGGCCGCCCAAGGTCCCGCCATTGGCGATAATAATCTGATTGCCAAGTATGCAGTCATGGGCCACATGACTGTATCCCATCAACATGTTCTCATCGCCGATCAGCGTCTCTCCACGCCCCCGAACGGTACCACGATGAATGGAAACATACTCCCTGATCAAATTGTTGTTGCCAATAACCACTTTGGTTGGTTCATTTTTGTAACTCAGATCCTGTGGAGGACCGCCAATAGTGGCAAAGGGGCCAATCTTGTTGCCGGTGCCAATCTCAGTAATGCCTTGAATAACAGCATGGGGGCCGATCTCTGTGTTAGCCGCTACCGAAACACCTTTCTCAATAATGGCATACGGTCCTACAATGACGGTGGGGTCCAGTTCAGCCCCAGAGTCAACAACCGCAGTTTCGTGAATATTCATTTTAATTCCGATATATTATATGTTTAGATGTCATATAAATCCCTATAACTGCAGCAGCTGCCGGAATTTACTTACCCGAAAGAAGCCATCAGGTTTGCTTCGGCTGCAAGTTGTTCATCAACATAGGCCTTGGCGGCAAATTTATATATTTTACCCTTGCGCTTCAAAACCTCTGCCCTAATGATCAATTGATCGCCGGGCACAACTTTACGCCGGAAACGCACTTTGTCCAGACCAGCAAAATAAACCAGATCACCTTCGAACTTGTCCCGATCAGTAAGATAGGCCAGGATCCCTCCCACCTGAGCCATACTCTCCAAGATCAAAACACCGGGCATAATCGGATCAATCGGGAAATGCCCCTGAAAAAATGGCTCATTAATTGTCACGTTCTTTAGACCCACAGCAAATTCACCCAGCTTCATTTCTATAATTCTGTCGACCAGAACAAATGGGTAGCGATGCGGCAATAGATTGAGAATACCGTTTATATCAATTGACTCATTATCGTTTTTCATAGCCGCTCTCTGTCCCTCTTAAATAAGATGCATTTCAAAGTGCAATGTCTTAAATAACCAAGCAATTTATTGCATATAAACTAATCGTCGATTTATTCTGCTACAATTTTCTTCAGCTTTGTCTTTATATCGCGGACATCCTTGGCCAGATCAGGAAGTTTTTGAAATATAGCCGCGGCCCTAAGCCATTTTTTATGGGGAAAAGCTGGAAACCCTGCAACAACAGAGCCATCTTCCTGATTGCTGATAACGCCAGCCTTGCCGGCCATGGTGACCCGATTGCCAATCTTAAGATGGCCGCTAATCGCCACCTTGCCCCCCATAACCACACTGTTGCCGAGAACCGTACTACCCGAAATACCTGCCTGGGCAACAATGATGGAATCTTCACCAATCTCTACATTATGGGCGATCTGAACAAGGTTATCTATCTTGGTTCCGCGTTTAATCCAGGTCTTACCGAAAGTAGCCCTGTCAATACAGGTGTTGGCACCAATCTCTACATCATCATCTATCTGCACATAACCAACATGGAGACGCTTAACATGGTGCCCCTCATTGTCATGGGCATAGCCAAAACCATCACTACCGACCACGGTGCCACTGTGAATTATGACTCGATCGCCAATTATACTTCTGTCAAGTATTGATG
>DAOVJK010000184.1 GCA_030673265.1 Pseudomonadota bacterium
AAGCCGCTATCCTGCCGGGAGGCCTGCATAACCCGTTCCATGCTGCTGGTCATGAAACCGCCGGCGTTGACAATAATGGCCGGACTGCCTTCCAACCGTTTGGAAACATGGACTTCCTTGACCTTGTCGCCAAGCACTTCCTGCATCCATTCGGTCAAGCCAGTCAGGCGCTCACCAGACAGACCCTCTTTTTCAACCTCGTCTTTGGCGGCCTCGTCTGCGCTGCTCAACTCCGGCAGCTCCAAGTCGGCCCGATCGGCTGAAACCAACTTCTTGCCACCAAACTCACCAAGATGGCTCAGGGCGAAATCATCGATGGGCTCAAGGGTGTAAATGACCTCCAAATTCCTTTTATTGAAGGCCTCGACATAGGGCCCGGCCTCAATTGCCTCACGGCTGGCTCCACTAATATAGTAGATATTCTCCTGCCCGTCATTCATCCGTTCAACGTATTCGGCCAGCGAGACCATCTTGCCCGCCTCGGCAGACGACGACTCAAAGCGCAGGAGCCTGCCCAGGGGTTCCCGATGGGTAAAATCATTGGTAATCCCCTCTTTCAAAAAGATGCCGAAGGTCTGCCAGAATTCCTGATATCTGTCCGGGTCGTTTTTGGCCTCTGCCTCCAGATATTTGAGATAGCGGCTGGTGAGGACCTTGTTGATCTTCATCACCAGAGCGTTGTCCTGCAGGGCCTGCCGGGAAATATTCAGGGGCAGGTCCTCGCTGTCGACCACTCCTTTTAAAAAGCGCAGCCAGTCAGGGAGAATGTTTTTGCTATGCTGCTCGATCAGCACCTTCTGGCAGTAGAGACTGACTCCGGGGTCCATCCGGCCGAAACCGAGGTTTTCAAAATTCTCCTTGGGCGTATAGAGCAGCGACTTGATGGCCAGGGGCGCATCCGCCGAAAAATGAAGCCGATAGGTGGGTTCATCTGCGGCGTTAGCGATAAACTTGTAGAAATCATTATACTCCTCGTCCTTGATTTCATTCTTGCTGCGCACCCAAAGGGCCTGAACCGTGTTAACCTCTTCCCCGCCGACCTTGACCGGAAAAGACACAAAGCTTGAGTACTGGTTGATGATGCGCTTGATGGCAGCCTCATCACCATATTCGTAGGCATCTTCCTTTAGCTTGATAATGATTTTAGTGCCGCGATGGATGCCCTTACAGGGCGAAATCGTATAACCGCCGGTGCCATCCGAGGCCCACTGGTGGCCCTCCTCATCTTTCCGATAAGAGCGAGACTGAACCTTAACCTCTTCCGCAACCATGAAGGCCGCGTAGAAGCCAACCCCGAACTGACCGATAAGACTGACATCATTCTGGGCCGTCTCGCTGAGTTTGGTCAGGAAAGTCTTGGACCCTGAGTGGGCAATGGTGCCGAGATTATCAACCAGTTCATCCCGACTCATGCCGATACCGGTGTCGGTGATGGTCAGGGTGTGCTCCTTATCATCGCAATCAATCTTGATTTCAAGGGCCAGATGGTCATCGAATACCTCATCCTCAACAAGGCTCTGATGGCGGAATTTCTCCAGGGCGTCAGCACCATTGGAAACCAGCTCCCGTAAGAAGACATCACGCTCCGTGTAGAGGGAGTGGATGACAATATCGAGCATCTTTTTAACTTCAGCCTGAAATTCCTTGGTCTCTGTCTTGGCGGTCATAGCTATTCACCTTTTCTCATTAGATTTTTTTATAGAAAAATAAAATTTGTCGCACAGACATACCCATAATTAACTTTTGGAACAAAATAAGGTCGTCTTCAAACAATTACCCAGCCGATCGGAGCGATTTAAAATTGATATTTACAAAGCTACGCGCGGACTGATAAAAAACCCGGGCTGGCTAAGTAGATAGCGAGCATCGCGAGACCTTCGAAAACTTCGATAAACAGGTAAGCGTAGACTCCGAGGAGTAGTGGTTTTGCGGTGCGACGCAGGAGATCGAAGTTTTTACGACGCCATCAGTATTGCAGAGGCAGGCCGGCCTTTTTCCAGGCAGAGATGCCGCCCTTAAGATTGTAAATCTCCGGATAGCCCTTGCCGGAAAAATATCGGCCAACCCCGTAACTGCGGCCGCCAACCGCGCAGATCAGCAACAGGGGCCTATCATCTGGCAGAATCTCTGTGCCTTTGGCGATTTTACTCATCGGGATCAATTGCGAGCCGGCAATATATCCCTCCCGAAGCTCTTTCGCTTCACGCAGATCCACCAGCATCAGGTCCTTACGGGTAGCCATCAGAGACCGAGCCTCCCGGGATGATATAGACCGGAAAATTTTGGCTGGGTTGGCTCTCGGGCTTGGCGGAGCGACTTTCTGGCTGGCCACTGACGCTGGCCGCTTCTCAGACGAGGTCTGCTCGCCAGAACAGGCCACCACGGCCGCAAAAAACAAACACCCTAAAATTATAACCCCGGAAATTCTTTTCATTATGTGCCTCGTTAGTTTAAATAAGTGCTGCACCATTGTCGCAAAAAATCTCATATCGACTTATGGTGGCCAATTTTTGTCGGTCTGGTCAAAAGCACCGAGACGGACGGACAGCACACCTAATACTTTGATTTACCGTTGCCAAAACTGGTCTACTTAAACTTTCACCGGAGCCAGCAATTTTCAGCAACACAGCCTGTCTATTTTAATCACGGCCCAGAGCCTTTGCAAGCGGGAACGCCCCTTTATTTTAATCAAGCCATGAATAGCACTGCCATCTTCATCATAGCTTTGGCCCTGGCCGTCGATGCTTTTGCCGTGGCCCTGGCCACAGGTGTGTCCCTCCCGAGAGTAAGCCCCCGGCACACCTTTCGCCTGTCCTGGCATTTCGGCCTCTTCCAGGGCGGCATGGCCGTCATCGGCTGGGCAAGCGGGCTTACCTTCCGGGCCAGAATCGAAGCCTTCGATCACTGGCTGGCCTTTATCCTGCTTTTTCTGGTTGGGGCCAGAATGATCCATGAAGCATGGAATAATGGTGATGAGAAAAAAGCCCTGACAGACCCGACCCGAGGCTGGTCGTTGGTTATGCTGTCTGTGGCGACCAGCATAGATGCCCTGGCCGTAGGCCTGAGCTTCGCAATTATCCAGGCAGACATCTTGCTGCCGGCCCTGGTCATCGGTATTGTTGCCTCACTGCTGACTGCCCTGGGGCTCCACCTGGGCAAAATGGTCCGCCATGCCGAAAGACTTGGCACTACAGTCGAGATCTGCGGCGGTCTTGTCCTGATCGGGATCGGCATCAAGATTCTCTTTGACCACGGGGTTTTTTGACCTGTCCTGGCGCGGCAGGCTATTTTCGTTGACATGACCGACTGGCCGCTGTTAAGTTTATAAGTTCTAAACTAGCCACTTAAGTAACAATATCTGCATTTTCGGAGACATAATGAGTATTCGTGAAGACGCCTTAAACGGCAATATAACCCCAATCTTTGAGACCTGTGCCACCAACGAAGGCATGTCGGTTAAAACCCTGATGGCCGGAGTAGCCGAAGGTACTATCGCTATCCCCAAGAACAACAACCACCAGTTCGAACGGATCATGGCGGTCGGCAAAGGCACTTCCACTAAGGTCAATGCTAATATCGGCGCCTCGAAGGACTACCCGGATATCCAGCAAGAACTCGAAAAACTATCTGTCTGTCTGAAGGCCGGGGCCGATACGGTCATGGACCTCAGCCTTGGCGATAATCTTAACGAGGTTCGCCAGGCGATCCTCAAGAACTGCCCGGTGCCCCTCGGCACCGTGCCTATTTACCAAAGCATCGCTGAAGTGGTTGAGAAGCAGAAGAAAAAAATAGGCGAAGTGACGGTTGATCAGATCCTCAGCACCATTGAGCAGCAGGCCATTGACGGCGTGGATTTCATGACCCTCCACTGCGGGATTACCCGTTCCACCCTGCAAAGAATCAAGAACCACGAGCGACTGCTGGGTGTCGTCAGCCGGGGCGGCTCTTTCATCATAGAATGGATGAGCTACAACAACCAGGAAAACCCGTTCTACGAAAGATTTGACGATCTGATGGCCATCCTCAAGGAACACGAAGTCACCCTGAGTCTCGGTGACGGCATCAGACCGGGCTGCCTGGCCGATGCCACCGACCGGGGCCAGGTCCAGGAACTTATCCACCTGGGCGAACTGACCAACCGGGCCTGGGAGGCGGGGGTCCAGGTGATCGTCGAAGGTCCTGGCCATATGCCGATGAACCAGATTGAAGCCAATATCCTGCTTCAGAAAAGACTCTGCAACAACGCCCCGTTCTACGTCCTGGGCCCGTTGGTTACCGACATAGCGCCAGGCTACGATCACATCACCGGAGCCATCGGCGGGGCGATTGCCGCAGCGGCCGGAGCCGACTATCTATGCTATGTGACCCCCGCAGAACACCTCAAGCTACCCAGTTCAGACGATGTCCGGAACGGCGTAATCGCCTCAAGGATTGCCGCCCACGCCGGCGATATAGCCAAAGGATTGCCGGGTGCCATTGATAAAGACATCGCCATGGCCAAGCGGCGGGACAAACTGGACTGGAAAGGCCAGATCGACCTGTCAATGGATCCGGAAAAAGCCAGAAGATACCGGGACGAAGGCGGTTGTTCGTACAAGGGCGACGCCTGCAGTATGTGCGGCTCGTATTGCGCCATCAAGGTTTACAAACGAGCTACCGCCCCGGACCGGACTGCCTTGGTTGATGATTAATTTTTGCCGATTTCCAGCTGGTTAGGAGAAAACTTATGTTTGAATTTCTTGATCCATTTTTTGCTGCAACCGCATCGTTTTTCAAAGCGATATTGGATTTTTTTATCTCGACCAAGATTCCGGCCCAGATCGACAAAATAGACTATAAAGGTCTTTTTTCAAACGGCTGGTTTATGGTGCCCTATATCGCGATGCTCGCCTGGAATGTTTACAAACAGGCCATTAACTCAATTATTATTATTGTGCTCCTTTCCGGCTGCTGGGCCTTTTTTGGCACCCCTTACATGCAAGCAATCATGGCCCAGGACGAGATCCCGCTTAATGCCATTCTCCCCCTTGTGGCCGGGGCTTGCGCCGTGTTCGGCTTTATTATTTATCGAATATTTTTCAAATCGGATTAACCGGCAAGCTAGCCAAACATCCCCAGCACATGCCAGATCGGGTCAATGAAATATATCACCGCCTCTACCGCCACTTCGGCCCCCAACACTGGTGGCCGGGTGAGACCCAACTGGAAATCACCGTCGGCGCGGTCCTGACCCAGAACACCAATTGGCAGAATGTTGAAAAGGCCATTACCAATCTGCAAGCCCTCAACCTTCTGTCCCTGCCGGCCCTCACCAAAATACCCGTCGACATTCTGGCCCAGCATATCAGACCGTCCGGCTACTACAATCTCAAGGCCAAGCGCCTTAAAAACCTTATCGCTGCCATTGGCCGGGAGGATGAGGATCTGGCCAGCTTCCTGGCGACCGACCTTGACACCCTCAGGCAGAATCTACTGGCCGTCAAGGGGATTGGTCCGGAAACCGCCGATGCGATCATCCTGTATGCGGCGGCAAAACCGATCTTTGTGATCGATGCCTATACCCACCGCGTCCTGTTACGCCATAATCTGATCTGGGAAGAAAGTGATTATCGGGAGATGCAGGAACTTTTCATGTCAGCCCTGCCGGAAGATGTCGAACTCTATAATGAGTACCATGCCCTCTTGGTCAAATTAGGCAAAGAATTCTGCCTTAAGCGCAAACCGAAATGTGCAGACTGCCCGCTTTCAGGACTTTGAAATCATTACACTCTGGATGAATCTCCCTGGCAAGCCATCTGCAATATGGCCCGAACTAACCAGGATAGCCCCTTCAAACCTTATAGCAGTATAAGGTTTTGCCTGTTCAATCATCCTGCCATAACGACTGACAATCAAGCCATTCCCTGCCCTGGGCCATTGCCACCTGGCGATTGGTCAGCTGCCCTTTATAAACATTGATCCCCTTCTGCACGGCTTGGTCAACTTTGGCCACCGCCGCAATTCCCTGGACCGCGATTCGGCTGACATATGGCAAAGTGGCGCTGGTCAAGGCATAAGTAGAGGTTCGGGGCACCGCACCCGGCATGTTGGCTACACAATAATGAATTATCCCGTCAACCAGATAGGTCGGTTTTAAATGGGTGGTCGCTCTGGCCGTCTCCAGGCAACCACCCTGGTCGATGGCGACATCAACGATCACAGACCCGGCCCGCATCGTTGCCAACATCTGCCTGGTGATCAGCTGCGGGGCCCGGCCCCCCGCCACCAGCACCGCTCCTACCACCAGATCAGCAGTCATTATCTCCCGCTTAATATTTTCGGGAC
>DAOVJK010000037.1 GCA_030673265.1 Pseudomonadota bacterium
CTGAAATGGATTTTGATATCTTAAGTTTTCTAATTTCAAACAAGTTCTTTAAAAAAATGCCTGGATTAGATGATTTTATATCCAATATTTTCCAAAAAATAAAATCTGGTCAAAATTCAAGAACGATAGATAAAATGATGAAATTTAAGAAACTCTTTCATCTTCCAAATGGAGAACGAGAATATTTTGAGAAGATTTTTAATAATAATGATATGGAAATACTATTTGGTGATGATGTAGGCCGGTTGGAAAGAAACTATGGGTTGTGGAATCATTCTTATTTCATCTTCAATCTTGTTGATTTCCACTCTAACCTCCGTGGCTCCACTGGGATCACTGCTGGAAAGAATGTAGGTTTCCAACGTGGCCAACTGGTTGAGGTAATTGTCCAGAAGTCGTTTCTTCTGCATAAAGAACGATTCTTGAAGGTTATTTAAGTTGGTCGCGGGGGCCGCATTACCAGTGGAGGTGAAGATGAGCATTGAACTAACTACTGCAATCAATAACCATGGGCATGTTTTCTTGGACATAATCTTGTCTCTTGGGGAATATTAGTATAATTCTTTTTGGCAAATGTTAAGTAAAAACAATTTTGACTACTTTAAATGAAAAAAGATTAAAATCAAGCGTTTAATGGAATAATTAAGTTGCCGCCAGGCGGCACTTACTTTATTGCTTGTTTTTACAAAAGATGAGAGCAAGCGATAACTCCCCAGAAGGTTGTATGGTTCGAATATCTGAGTTATTATCTGCTGGAATGGCAGAAATTTTGTTGAGCAGTGCAAACGTGCAGCTGTTTAAGGGGGCTTAACGGCACTTCTTTACTATGCGGCCTTTTATGGTTTTTTCTACCTTGATGTTAAAGCTCATAAATTTTCAGGTGTACGTAAATGATTGTTATGATAAGTAGAAGGTGGTTAATACCGGTAATTTTGTGTAGAAAAACAGTTTTTCTCTTTCATTGTCTCAGTCAGCAAAGGTATTTGTAACATCTTACCGAAGGAAAAAAAATGAGAACAAACAAGTCAATGCAAAGAATTTTCCGCTTTTGCCATTTTAATCCTCTTGTCTTGGTATTCTGCCTGCTGCTGACAAATCTTTTGGGTGATTTGGCCTTTGCTGAAGTTGATCCCTTCTTGCGGCTTAATTTAAAGGCGCATGAAGGCGAAGTGACTGCGGTTGATATATCCCCTGACGGAAGTTTGGTCGTTTCCGGCGGCTTAGACGGTAAGGTCAGGATCTGGAATGTTGCCGATGGTACAGAACTTCATGCCTTCGGTGAAAATCTGGAAGTTGCCGATGTTGTTTTTTCACCAGATGGGCAGAGGGTGATCTGCGCGGCCAGGAATGACAGAAAAAAAGACGTGCTACAGATCTGGGATTATACAAAGGAGAGGCTACGGGAAGAGATAGAGGGCCACAATCAGCGGATTAATACCGTTGCCTATTCGCCCAATGGCAAAATGATCGCTTCCGGCAGTGGCGATAACACCGTCAAAACCTGGTACGCCAGCAATGGCCGAGACATTCATAGTTACAAAGCCGGCAAAAATGATGTTCTGGCCGTTAGCTGGTCCCCGGATAGCGATTATATTGCCACCGGGGTGAGCTGGGACAGCAATATTCTGGTCTGGGATGCATCCAGAGATAAACTGGTAAATACTCTGGATGGTCATAGTGACTGGGTGAACTCGGTTGTCTATTCTCCGGATGGTCTCAATATTATCTCCGGCAGTAACGATGGTAGCGTTCGGTTCTGGGATTCTGTTTCAGGCAAGGAGACGCGCAAGTTCCGGGAAGAGTGGTGGGGTGAGATCCGTGGGCTGGCGATCAGTGGTGACGGTTCTTATCTGGCCGGAGCCACCGAGAATAACAGCGTTGTTCTCTGGTATACGAAAAGCGGGAAGCTTCTGAATGTCCTTGCTGGTCACTCCGGCAGGGTTAATGCAGTAGCGTTTTCGGCTGATAGCAAGCTGATCGTCTCTGGAGGCGTCGATGGTACGGTTAAGGTCTGGATCACCCCGGGCATTGCCGATCCCGAGGCCCTGTACGATCTGGCCGTTAAGCATGATCATGGTGATGAGCGGTTGAAGTTGGACCAAAAAGAGGCCTTTAAGTGGTATCTCAAGTCGGCGGAGGCTGGATATCCCGCGGCCATGGCCCGGGTCGGGATGATGACCGGTCGTGGGGAAGGAACAGCCGAAAACCTGCAAGATTCTGTCAAATGGCTGACGGCGGCGGCTGATAAAGGCTTTGCCGGTGCCATGTATTCCTTGGGCAATATGTACGCTGCCGGGAATGGTGTTTCCCTCGATCAGGCCAAGGCTGCCTCTCTTTGGGAAAAAGCTGCTGAAAAGGGGCAGGTTCAGGCCGGACTAAAACTTATTAAGAAAACGATGAGCTCTCTTGATGTTGCGACCATGGACAAAGATTCGCTCAAGTGGGTGAAAAAAGCCGCTGAGACCGGTGATGTTAAGGCTATGTACAGTCTTGGCCTGGTTTTCAGAAATGGAACCAAGAGTATCGAAAAAAATGGTGCTTTATCGGCTAAATGGTTTAAAGAAGCTGCCAATAAGGGCCACGCCAAAGCCCAGTATCAGCTTGGGCTCAATTATGCCAATGGCATCGGAGTGAAAAAGAATAACAAGGAAGCGGCCAAATTGATTAAAAAGGCTGCCAGTAATGGAAATGTTACTGCTAAATATCGTCTTGGGATCATGTATTGTACCGGTAAAGGGGTAAAACAAGATTATGGCAAGGCGGTTAAAATATGGAAAACAACGTCCAAAAAGGGCGATGCCATGTCAACGTTTTTTCTGGCCTATATGTATGAAACTGGTTCCGGGCTTAAACGTAACTTGGGAAAGGCCAAGAAACTTTATGGTATTGCTGCCAAGCAGGGCAATGTCTTTGCCAGACAGGCGTTAAGTTCGCTTGATTGAATCAATTGTTGTTTTTACTGCAGAGTGACTATTCCGGTCTTCTGGATGGTCACCGTTGCTTTTAAATGGCGGATAACGCAATACCGGTTATTTCATTAATTTTATGAGAGGAGTTATCGTGAGAAAGAAGATTGCTATAGCGTTGTGTTTTTGTTTGGTTCTGGCCGGTTTGACTGCTTGTTCGAAGGACCTGGAGGAAAAGGCAAAAAATATAGAGCTTGAAACATTTACCGACAAGGTAAGTTATGTACTGGGCGTTGATGTCGGAACCTCATTGAGAAAGACTGAAACCGATATAAATCTTGCTGCTTTATATCATGGCATTGAAGATACGATGAATGATCGTGAGCTTATGCTTGATTCCGAACAGATCGAAGCTCTGAAACTTGAGTTTTCCCAGAAACTTCAGCAGGAACACGCTGCAAGGATTGAGGTGGCTGGCCTGCAAAATCTTGCTGAGGGCGAGGCCTTCATAAAAGAAAACAAAGATAAGGATGGGGTTGTTAGCACGGCCAGTGGTCTGCAGTTCAAGATCATAACTGAAGGCGATGGGCCGTTGCCGTCCGCGACAGATCTGGTCAAGGTTCATTATCGGGGTACCCTGATCAACGGCAAGGAATTTGATAGTTCTTTTGCGCGGCAGGAGCCGGTGACTTTTCAGCTCGATTCCGTGATCCCCGGCTGGGTTGAAGCGTTGCAAATGATGAAGGTCGGCAGCAAATATCAACTTTTCATTCCCTCGGCTCTTGCTTACGGGGCAAGAGAGGTTGGTCCTGATATCGGCCCGAATACTACCTTGATCTTTGAGGTAGAGTTGTTGGGTATAGAAGAAAAATCCTAATAAAGATAGTGTCCGCAGCGATTAATCTTTTTGTCGTTGCGGGCACATTTTAAAAGAATGATTTTTGTTTTGGCTGGAAGACTATTCCATTTTTTCTTGCCGGGTGGGATTCTGCTTCTAGCCGGGATTCTATTTGGTCATTCGCCGGAATTTATTCATTGGCGCCCGGTGGTGGCCAAGGTTCTGTTGTTGGTCGTTCCGGTTGCGGGCTTTGTTGTGTGCTGGCGTTTTAATAAGTTCAAGCCGGTCTTCATTGTTCTGGTGCTGTTTCTTGCCGAATGGCTATTCGGGAATTTTTGTCGGGGCGTTGGAATTGACCTGGCTCTTGCTGCAATTGTCCGCGACACAGTAGCTTTTTTGTTACCCCTGAATATTGCCTGGCTGGCTCTGGGCCACGAAAAAGGGTTAGTGAATATTCCTGTAGTGGCAAAATTGATGTTAGTTGCTGCTCAACCTCTGTTGGTCTTCTCTATATACTTTTATCGGCCCGAAATATTGGCTTATGCTGGTAAAAACTTTCTTCCATGGGATTTCCCCGTATGGATTACCTTGGGCCAGCCTGGGATTGTAGCTTATTTACTGGCATTTGCTGTGCTGTTTGGCAATTTCCTCAGGCAGCGTGGTGTTATTGATATTGGGTTTATCTGGGCGTTGTTGGCCAGTTATTTTGGTGTGGCCGTTTTTACTGGGTTGTTGTCTACTTCTTTTCTGATGCTTGGTGGCTTGATTTTGATTGTTGCTGTAGTTGAAGCTGCCTATGTCATGGCTTTCCGGGATGATCTTACCGGGTTACCAGCCCGCCGTGCCCTTAATGAACTACTCTTGAAGTTGCGTGGTGAATACACCATTGCAATGCTTGATATAGATTTTTTCAAAAAATTTAATGATTCATATGGCCATGATGTTGGTGATCAAGTGCTGAAAATGGTCGCATCGCAGATCGGTCGGGTTTCGGGAGGCGGATGCCCCTTTCGCTATGGTGGTGAGGAATTCACTGTGGTCTTTCCTGGTAAGGCAGTAGCCGATGTAACTGAGCATTTGGAGAGGGTCAGGAGATTGGTTGAGGAGGATGGATTCGCATTGCGTAAGCCGGATCGACCCAAGAGTCGAAGCAGAGGTAGAAAAGGGCGGGGTGCTAATAAACAGATTGGTAAAAAAAAGGTTGGGGTAACTATCAGTATAGGAGCTGCATCCAATGGTAAACGGGCTTTAAGGCCTGAGCAAGTTGTTAAAATGGCTGATCAGGCCTTGTACAAGGCCAAGGAGTCAGGCCGGAACCGAGTTGTTTTTTGATTGTTTAATACAGAATTTTCGCAGTATGCGTTTAGCTGCGAGAGTGTCATTTTAATTACGGGTAATTTTTTGGAGGCTGTAAATGAGTAGTTCATGTGGTAGTTCGTGTGGCGGTGGCAGTAAAGAGGGGTGTGGTTCGGTTGATGCCGGGATAGCCAAGCAGGATACATCCATAAAAAGATCGCTGGGCAAGATTAAAAATAAAATTCTGGTTATGAGCGGTAAGGGCGGAGTCGGCAAGAGTACCGTTTCCACCAACCTTGCTTTGGGCCTTGCGAAAAGGGGCTTCAAGGTTGGTTTGATGGATGTCGATCTGCACGGTCCTGACATCTGCCGAATGCTTGATCTTAATATGACCATTGGTGATATTAAGAAAGAGAACGATCTGGTTCCGCCGATGCCCTACGGTGATAATCTTAAGGTCATCTCCCTGGAATATATGATGGAAAACCGTGATGATCCCATTATCTGGCGGGGGCCCCTCAAGATCCAGGCCATCAGACAGTTTCTTGCTGACATCGATTGGGGTGATCTTGATTACCTGATCATCGATGCGCCTCCGGGAACCGGCGATGAGCCATTGACCGTGGCTTCGACCATTAAAGATGCTGTGGCTCTGGTTGTTACTACGCCTCAGGAAATTGCCTTGGCCGATGTCCGCAAATCGCTTAATTTCTGCAAACATGTCAAGATGGAAGTTCTTGGTCTGGTCGAAAATATGAGTGGTCTGGTCTGTCCGCACTGTAGTGAGACGATCGACATCTTCAAAAGCGGTGGCGGTAGCCGCATGGCCGCGGAATTTTCGATTAAATTTCTGGGTGGTATTCCGGTGGATCCAAAAATCACCATCGGTGGTGATGCCGGTCAACCTTACCTGGTTTCCGATGTTGACAGTCCTGCTGTTGAAGCCTTTACCTCGGTACTTGATTCTGTCGAGGGAGTTATGCGGGGCCGGGTGACTCTGGGAACTGTCGCCAGTGATTGTGGTTGCGGTGGCGGGGGGTGTAATCCCGATAAATGCGATTGTTGATGATGGCGTCGCAGTCTAAGCTTAGCTGCTTAGCCATCCCGATTTTTGTTAAAAGACGATCATTGTTGAGCGCCAGATTTTTAAGAATTTAAAATGCATGAGGTTATAGATGCTTATCAAAGCAATGACTGTGGGTAGCATGTCCGTTTGTTGCTACCTGGCCATCTGTGAGGAGACCAGGGAAGCAGTTGTTATTGATCCGGGTGGCGATGATGATAAAGTCCTGGCCCTGTGTGCACGGGAAAAGGTCACGGTTAGATATATTGTTAATACCCATGGTCATCCCGATCATGTCTGCGGTAACGGTGCGATCAAAAAGAGTACCGGCGCCAAGATCGTTATGCATGAGGACGATGCCGCTTTCTTTGCCAAGCCCGAGGTCGAGCAGTATTTCTCGTCACTGGGCTTGAAGTCCTCGCCTCCCGTTGATAAAAAGGTCAAGGACGGTGATTTGCTCAGCTTTGGCAAGGAAACCCTGAGTGTCATCCTGACTCCGGGGCATACCCCGGGGGGAATGTGCCTCTATAACGCCCCTGATCTGTTTACCGGTGACACCTTATTTGTCGGCGGTGTTGGTCGTACTGATTTTCCAGGTGGTGATGGCAGGGTCATGTTCCGCGCCATCCAAGAGCGGCTTTTGGTCCTGCCTGACCAGACCGTGGTCTGGCCCGGTCATGGTTATGGCGGTGCCACCTCCACCATTGGTGAAGAGAAACGCAGTAACCCGTTTTTGACCGATACCTCTTGGACTGGATGAGCTAGGCATGCGGGAAATTGTTCTGGGCACCGCTGGCCATGTTGATCATGGTAAGACCTCCCTGGTTAAGGCCTTGACCGGCATTGATACTGATCGCCTTAAAGAGGAAAAGGCACGGGGCATTACCATCGAGCTTGGTTTTGCCTTCCTTGACTTGCCCTGCGGCCATCGTCTCGGCATCGTTGATGTGCCTGGTCATGAAAAATTTGTCCGAAATATGGTGGCCGGGGTGGCCGGCATCGATATCCTGGCCTTTGTCATTGCCGCCGATGAAGGGATCATGCCCCAGACCCGTGAGCATTTCGAGATCTGCCGTCTGCTTGGGGTTGAGCGCGGGATCATTGTCCTTACCAAGAAGGATATGGTTGAGCCTGAATGGCTTGAGATGGTTGAGGACGAGGTCCGCGACTATTTCAAAGGCAGCTTTCTCGAGGAAGCGCCTCTTTTGGCCGTTTCCTCCGTTACCGGTGAGGGACTCGACGAGGTAAAAGTTGCCCTTGACCGTCTGGTGGCGGCGAGTGATTTCAGCGAGGCCTACGGCCCGTTTCGCTTGCCGGTTGACCGGATCTTCTCGATCAAGGGGTTTGGTGCAGTCGTTACCGGTACCTCGATTTCCGGTCGGATTGGGCTGGGAGATGAAATCACCATCTATCCAGGCGGTCAACAAGGCCGGATCAGGGGCATCCAGGTCCATGCTGATGATGTGCAGGAGGTTGAGGCCGGGCATCGAACCGCTATTAATATCCAGGGTGTTGACAAAGATCTTATTCATCGCGGTGAAGTTGTGGCGAAACCCGGCACCTTGCAGTCGTCCTATATTATGGACGCTGAATTCATCTATCTCTCCGCCAATGAGAAAAAGTTAAAGAATCGAACCAGGGTCAGGATTCATCTTGGCACGGCCGAGATTATAGGGCGCATCGTCCTGCTTGATGGTGACGAGATAATTCCGGGCTCGACGGCAAACGTCCAGCTTTTATTCGAAGAACCAGCCTGTGCCTGGCCCAATGATCATTACGTTATACGAAGTTACTCTCCTGTTTTCACCATCGGTGGAGGCCGGATCCTTAATGGGCGCGCGGCCAAGAAAAAGCGTTTTCGAGAGAGCAACAAGGAGGTTTTCCGCGTATATCACGAAGGGTCTGTCGAGGAACTGATTCTCTTACACCTTACGGAGGCAGGGGCTGTTGGTCTTACTGGTGAAGAATTGGCTGTGCAGATGGGGATTTTCGGTAAAAAACTTAAAAAAGTCCTGGCGGGACCGATTTCGGCTCGGAAAGTAATTGTGGTTGATTCAGATAAACAGTGGATGCTTGGTGCCGAAGTTTTTGGTGGTCTGCAGGATTGGTTATGTGACACGGTGGCTGCATATCACCAGGCTAATCCCCTTAAGCTCGGGATGCCCATGGAAGAGCTGCGCAGTCAGATGACAAGGGTCGAGAGTCAGAAGCTCTTTCAGTTTATGACTAATGATCTGGTCAGGAAGGCTCGTCTGACCCAGGATGAGGCGGTTGTCAAAATTCCAGGTCATGAGGTAGCGCTCGCCGAAGATAGCGGTAAACTCCGGGCCGATATGGAGTCATTCTACCTTGAGGCTGGCTTGGCGGTGCCTACCATTAAGGAACTTTATGCTAAATTCAGCAGTAATTCGCCGAAATTGGTCAAAGAAATTCTTGAGGTGATGGTCCAAGATAGTCTGGCGGTGAAGATAAATGAAGATTTATATTTTCATACCGAGACCTTGGTAAAACTTGAGAGCGATCTGGTTAAGCGTATCAAGGATAATGGTGACATTGATGCCCAGGGCTTCAAGGAACTTACAGGTCTCTCCAGAAAATTCTCGATCCCGTTGCTGGAATATTTTGACAGAATCAAGGTTACTTTAAGGATTGGTGATAAGCGTATTCTGCGAGAACGGCGTAAATGATAGTTTTGCCCAAAAATCCAATAGAACCATTCAGAGTTAACGCATACCCGTCTTTCGGGATTTTTTTAGTCTCTGCTAAGTTGTTTAGCCATCCAAATGCCTCGCCCAATAACAGCCATTCTCAATAGTTAGGAGCAAAATCATCGCAAAGATTTCCGGCAAAACCCAAGGTTTGAAGACCGATCAATTGCGTCGGCTCGAACGGTTGGCCAATCGACGCATGTCTCCGGATCTGGTCATTAGTCCGGAAATTGCCCGTGAGCTTGCCATGATCTCCCGGGAAATTGGTCGGCAGATTGGTTTGCTTATTGATCGGGCCGGTCGGGTGGACGGCCTTATAGTAGGGGATCAGCGGCGGATCGTTATTCCGGTCCTCTCCCAGGCCCGTGGTGCAGGTGGACGGCTCAAAGGTTTGCGGTGCGTTCATACCCATCTTGCCGGTGAGGAATTGACTGACGACGATCTCATGGATCTGCTTTTTCTGCGGTTGGATCTGATGGCGGTGATTACGGTCGGTAAGGATGGCTTGCCAGGGCCGTTGTTACGGGCCCATCTGGTACCGCAGCCGGTGGCTGGTCGGAATTGGGTCCTTCAGCCGCCGGTGGTTGCCAGTCAGCAGCAGCACGATTTTCAGAGTATGATCAAGGCCCTTGAGGCTGAATTTGTCCGAATTCGGCCCGGCGGTAAGGTTGATCAGCATAAGGACCGGGCAATTTTGATCAGTGTCACCACCGATTCTCGGCTCGGGGCCGCTGTATCGATGCTGGAACTGGAAGAGTTGGCCGAATCTGCAGGGGTGACGGTCCTTGATACCGTGATTCAGCGAAGGCCCAAGCTTAATCCCAGACTGATCATGGGTAAGGGGAAGCTCGGCGATATCATGCTCCAGGCCTTGACTCTTGATGCCAATCTCCTTGTTTTCGATCAGGAATTAAATCCCTCCCAAATTCGATCAATCACCGATCATACCGAGATGCGTGTTATTGATCGTACCCAGTTGATTTTAGATATCTTCGCCAGTCGGGCCTTAAGTCGTGAAGGCAAATTACAGATTGAAATGGCCCAGCTTAAATATATGCTGCCCCGGCTTGGAACCAGGGATGATGCTCTGTCCCGGCTCACCGGCGGTATCGGCGCCCGTGGTCCTGGCGAGACTAAACTTGAAATTGATCGGCGGCGGATAAAAGACCGTCTGACCAAATTGTCGGGTAAATTAAAGAAGGTCAGTCGGGAACGACATCATCGTCGAAGCAGAAGGCGTAAACGGGACTTACCGGTTATCTCACTGGTTGGTTACACCAATGCCGGTAAGTCTACCCTGCTCAACAGTATGACCAACAGTGATATCGTTGCCGAGGACATGTTGTTTGCTACTCTTGATCCCACCAGTCGTCGTCTGCGTTTTCCACGTGAAATGGAGGTGATCATCACTGATACTGTGGGTTTTATCAGGAATCTGCCGGCGGAACTACTCCAGGCCTTCAAGTCTACTCTGGAGGAACTTAATGAAGCCGATGTTCTGGTTCATGTTATTGATATCAGCAATCCTGCTTTTCCCCAGCATATCAAGGTAGTTGATGATTTGCTGAAAGAGCTTGAACTTGATAATATCCCTTGCCTGAAGATCTTTAACAAGATAGACCTGATTGGCAGTGAAGAATCACAAAATCTGTCACGCCAGTATGGTGCAGTTCCCTTGAGCGCCCTTAGGCCTGAAACCTTTAAGAAGTTCTTTCAAAAGGTTCAGCAGATGATAATAAAGAAAATTGTTTGAGATTATTTTGGTGGCGTAGTTCAGCGAGGTCGCAGTCTTTCTCTGGCTGTTTACCCACCCGCATTTTTTTACGAGATTATTGATGCCTGTTTTATCTGATAATATATGTTTTAAAACATCCAGGAGCCGATTCTGCTGGCGGCTTTTTCTGGTAATGGCGCTGTTCAGTGCCTTTTTCGGTCAGGAGGTGCGGGCTGCAGCCAAGGCTGAAATCAGGGATATTGTTGTCAATAATTCAAGTGAAGACCTCTTGTTGTACATGGTTGTTGATAAGGCCTTTCGCCAGGAAATGGAAGAAGGGATTTATAATGGTATCCCCGCCTCGTTCACTTTCTTTGTTTCCCTACGAGAGGTGGCTGATGGTAGGCCGGGCAAGCAACTAACCAGCCTGGAATTCGACAGGGTGCTTTCCTATGATTCCTTAAAAGAGGTCTTCAATCTGCATTTCTCTGAAAATAACACTGCTTTGACTGTTACCAGTCTGGCCGAGGCCGAGGCCCTGATGACCGAGGTTAACGGGGTGAAGATTACCGGCCTTGCCCAGATTAAACCTGGTTCTAAATATTTTCTTAGCGTCAAGGTCAGGCTGGAGCGTAAGACTCTGCCCCTGTTTTTTCACTACCTGATCCCTTTCTGGCAATTGAGGGATGAGGAAACGGACTGGCATTATGTCGAATTCAGATACTAGTTTAAGCAGTGCCCAGTACCTCGTCCAGAGAGATCAGCGCAAACGCCGACGGATATGGCTTGTTATCTTAATCTGTCTCTGTTTGCTGCCTCTCCTGAGTTATATTGAAAGCAAGGTTGCCAATATGGGGGCGATTCCGTTCCCGGTGAGCGGTAATGTCCTGGTCTTTACTGTCATCAACATCAACGTTCTGTTGCTGTTGCTGGTGGTTTTTCTGGTCATGCGTAATGTGGTGCAGTTAATTTTCGAGCGACGGCGGAATTTTCTGGGAACCAGGCTCCGCAGCAAGATGGTCCTCTCATTCGTTTCCCTGTCACTGGTGCCGACCGCTCTGCTGTTTTTTATCTCTTTGCAATTTGTATCGACCAGTATGGATTACTGGTTCAATATCAGGGTAGAACAGTCCCTGCAGGAATCGATGAATATCGCTAAAGATGTTTATGAAGATGCCCGCAGTCAGGTCCGAGCTCAGGGTAAAGCCATTGCCGTGCGTCTGGAATCTCAAATGTACCAACAGCTTATTGCCCAGCATCTTGATGTCTTTTTGACCGATATTTCAGAAAGTCATGGCCTGGCCGGACTGGAGCTTCTTTCTGAGCAGCGGGTGGTGTTGGTCAAGGTTTACGACCAGCAAATCGATGGGCAGAAGATTCCTGAAATACCGCCAGATTTATTACGTAAGGCTCTGGCTGGTGAGGTTAATCTGGTAGCTATTCAGGCCATTGAAAACGGTGAGTTGGTTCGGGGTTTGATGCCGGTTAATCTCGGCCCTGAAGGAGATCGACGAACAAATGTGTTGATCACCTCTTTTCTGATTCCCCGGACCCGGCTCCAATCTATGGAAATTATCTCCGCTGGTCTTGAGGGTTACCGGCAGTTGATGATCCTCAAAAACCCCATCAAAACCAGTTTGTTGGTTATGTTGTTGATCGTGACGCTGATGATTGTTTTCAGTGCAATCTGGTTCGGATTTTATATGGCCCGAGGCCTGACCGGGCCCATCGCAAAACTGGCGGAGGCAACCAGACGAGTTGCTGATGGCGAGCTTGATTTTGTTCTAGAGAAAGATTCCGGCGATGAGATGGGCACCCTGGTCGATTCCTTCAATCAGATGACCAGTGATCTGCTGATTGGTAAGCAGCAATTGGAGGAGGTTAATCTGGCCCTGAAGGACAGTTATTCGGAACTTGAAAAGAGGCAACAATACACCGAAACCATTCTGCAAAATGTTGCAGGTGGAGTTATCTCCATGGATGAGTCGGGACGAATAACGACTATCAATCGTTTTGCCGAGGAGCTACTTAAGATTGACCGGAAGAAGATGATTGGCCGGGATTATCGGGAGATGTTGCTGGCTGAACATATGAAAATCATGGATGGTTTTTTCGAGGAATTGGTGAAGTCAGGCAAGACCTCGATTCAGCACCCGGTACGGATCAGCATCGGTGATGAGACTTTTTCGCTGCGGGTTCATTTCACCCAGCTTATGGACGAAAACAATAATTCCCTTGGAGTGGTGCTGGTTTTCGACAACCTGACCGAACTGGAAAAGGCCCAACGTATGGCAGCCTGGCGTGAGGTTGCGAGGCGTATCGCCCACGAAGTAAAAAACCCGCTTACTCCGATTCAATTGTCGGCCCAGCGTTTGCGGAAGAGGTATCTGGCTAGGCTGGGGGATGATGACGAGGTGTTCGATAACTGTACAAAAACCATTGTCAATCAGGTTGATGAAATAAAGAGACTGGTCAGTGAATTTTCCAGTTTTGCCAGGATGCCGGTGGTGAAAAAATCAATGGGCGATCTTGCCGAGACGGCCCGCGAGGTGTTGATCTTCTACCGGGAGGCCCACAAAAATATAAAGTTCGATTTTAAATATGGTTCGGAAATACCCCGGTTTCCCTTTGACCAGAAGCAGTTAAAGCGGGTATTGATTAACCTGATGGATAATGCTGTCGCCGCCGTGCCTGCGGACAACGGAGAAATTGGCATAGATGTCTATTTTGATGACCATCAGAAGGCGGCTTTTCTGGAGGTATGGGATAATGGCATCGGGGTTGGTGATGATGATAAATTAAGGCTCTTTGAGCCCTATTTTTCTACCAAAAAAACCGGCACCGGACTAGGTCTTGCCATTGCCAGCACCATTATTGCCGATCATGATGGCTATATACGGGTCAGGGATAATGAACCGTTGGGTGCCAGATTCGTCATAGAGATGCCGGTATCCGTTTAATGAAAAAGGACATGTCCGGTATAAATTTTTAACTATTTAACAAGGGCTGCGTACCGACTGTTATGACCAAGAAAATCATGGTAATTGATGACGAGAAAAGCATCCTCGATTCTTTGGAAGGTCTTCTTTCCGACGAGGGTTTTAAGCCGATTTGCGTTGCTTCGGCCGAAGAGGGTCTCAAGAGGATCGATGAAGGGGACATTGATCTGGTCTTGCTGGATATCTGGATGCCAGGCATGGACGGCCTTGAAGCGTTGGCGGAGATTAAAAAGCGTGATCCGGTGTTGCCGGTTATCATGATTTCCGGCCACGGTAATATCGAAACAGCGGTTAAGGCAACTAAGATGGGGGCCTTCGATTTTATCGAAAAGCCTCCTTCCTACGATAAAATAGTCGTGGCCATAGCTAATGGTCTGAAGATGTCTAAATTGGTTGAAGAGAATGAGATCCTTCGTACCTCTGCCAAGAAAAAATCTGGGTTGACTGGTAACTCCAAGGCCATTCAGGACCTGTGCAAGCAGATAGAACGGGTGGCGCCAACCACCGCCTGGGTATTGATCCGTGGTGAGCATGGTACCGGTAAGGAGGTTGTTGCCCAGTCTATCCATCGGTTATCAAATTTCAGCAACAAGCCGATGGTTGAACTTAACTGTGCGGCGATCCCGGAAGAGCTGATTGAGAGCGAGCTGTTTGGCCATGAAAAAGGATCTTTTACCGGTGCCGCGGGGAACAGGCGCGGTAAATTCGATCAGGCAGATGGCGGGATGCTCTTTCTTGACGAAATCGGTGATATGAGTCTCAAGACCCAAGCCAAAATTTTGAGAATCCTTCAAGAACAGAAATTTGAGCGGGTTGGCGGCGGTAAGACTATTTCGGTTGATGTCAGGGTCCTGGCGGCCACCAATAAAGATCTTGAACAGGAGATTGAGGCGGGCAATTTTCGAGCTGATCTTTACTATCGCTTAAACGTGGTGCCGATTAATATGCCGTCTTTACGGGAGAGGCTTGAGGATATTCCGTTGTTGGTGGGTGAGTTTCTGATAGATATGGCCCGGAAAGGCCTTGGTGAAAAGACCTTTGACGAGGGCGGCATAAAAGCCCTGATGTCCCATAACTGGCCGGGTAATGTTCGTGAGCTTCGTAACCTGGTCGAACGTGCGGTTATCATGACCCCGGACGTAACGATCACCAAGGACGATCTTGTCCTGCTCTTGCCGGCCGGACAGGGCGGAGTGACTGATGTTGGCACTACTAAATTTCATGATGCGCCTTTCATGGTTACTGATTTCAAAGAGGCCAGAAAAATTTTCGAGAGAGAATTTATCAGAGCAAGATTGA
>DAOVJK010000316.1 GCA_030673265.1 Pseudomonadota bacterium
ATCCACCTGATACTCAAACAGGTGTAAATCTATTGCTCACTAATTATTATAATCATTTTAATATTACCGTATCTGATAAAAATGAGGCTAACCAGTCAATTAATGTTACTTGGCGTACCAACGAGTCTGGTTCTTGGCAGGATATGGGTTATAATGAATCAGTGACTTGTAATTCTTCTTTTTATTGTATGAATGTTAGTTGGGTTGATTCTATAACTACTTACTGGTGGAGTGTGAACGTCAGTGATAATGCTACACCTAAAGGATGGGTTAATGCTACTTATAGTTTCACTATTGTAAATAATGATCCTGTTATTAATACAAGCACGATTTCACCTGCTAATGCTAGTACTGGTGTAGCTCTTTCGCCTACATTAAGTGTCTATGTTAGTGATCCTGATGGAGATTCTATGGATGTATATTTCTATGACAATTCTAGTGGTCAGGAAATTGGCAGTGATACAGTATCAGGTAATAGGAGAGCATATTGCAGTTGGGTTGGTTTAGAGGAGAATACAACATATTGTTGGTATGCTGTTGCCGATGATGGTGAATTTACTAATCAATCTGATGTCTGGTGTTTTACCACCGGATTTAATCATCCGCCAGACAAACCAGATATCGATGGTCCCACAGAGGGGATAGTAGATGATGAGTATGAGTATATATACCTAGGTAGAGCTAAAGCTGAGTGGTCTGTTGCTACGAAGCAAGCTATAGAGGACACTCGCCGTTATGGTTATTATAAACCAACGCGAGATCAAAAAGCCGTTCAAAAACATCCCCTTCTCCTCCCCCCGCCAGAAATATCTCCCGCAGAACCTGCTCAGACTCGAAAACCTGCCCCTCGGCCAGATACAACTCGGCAAGCCCCAGTTTAGCCTGCCGCAATAGTGGATCGAAACTCCCCCCCCCATTTTGCTCTTCCGCTGACTTTGTGCGAGAAAAAATCAAGCGCTGATATCTCGTCAGGGCTTGATCAAAATCATAGGCATCGGCAAAAGCACGGGCGGTCAACAACAAGTCACTATCTCTGTTTGCCGGGTCTATGGCTGCGTCAAGCCGCGCCACCTGTTCTCTCAGGAAGACGTTTTCACCCAGCTTGCCGGCCAAAGCAATACAACGACGGCGGATATCTTGCCGTTTTGGCTGTATAACCAGTAATCTTTTATAATCAGCCAGGGCTAGGCCCAATCTGGACAAATCTTCGTAGAGAAGGCCTCGACCTTCGAAAAGATCCCGGCCCTCATACCCTGCTTTTTCCAGTTTATTGTAATATTCGAGCCCAACCAGCAAATCACCTTGGGCAACCTTTAAATTAGCCAGTTTACTGACAACCTTAATCTCTCCAGGTGCCAACCGATGCAAAACCTCCAGGGTCTCAGCCAATTTCTCGTCCCGGCCCAGACTCTCAAGCAGATCGACAATCTCCTGGTAAACTTCGATACGGTCCGGATACAACCGGGCAACATGCTCCCACATAAACAAAGCGGTTTCCGTATCACCAACCAGCAACAAATCATTAGCCAGTCCATCCAGCAAGACAAGATCATCCGCGGTAACATCCAGCAAACGCCGGTAAAGGGAGATAGCATCACTGCCGAAGTCAACCTTATCTCTGGCGCCAGGCATCAGTTCATCCAGATTGTCAGGCTGGAGCAAGACATACCTTTCAAAATAAGGTAGGGCCTCGGCGAAACGATCGCCCAGGATGTAAATTCGGCAAATCCGGCTAAGCAACGATGCGTTCAAGGGATCGTTTTCCAACAGAGCCAGCAAGTGTGGCATTGCCTTAACAGGCTGGCCTGACTTTTCGAAATAAAGCGCCAGGCGGCCACGGGACTCCCTATTAGCAGGATCGTGTTTAAGACAACGGCGCCAGTAGATGGTCGCCTTTTCGTCCTGCTTAAGCTCCTCATAGATCCTGGCTGTCATCAGCAGGGTATCAAGATCAGCATCCTTACTTCTGACCAGTGGGGCCATTAACTTTCTAGCCGTTTCCAACTTGCCGAGCTCAAAGGCCAGATTGGCAAGACTCCGATGAATCGAGCGATCATCAGGCCTTTTAGCAAAAATTTTCTCAAAGAGGGGGAAGGCCTCTTTTTTGCGGCCCACTTCGACCAGACCCTGGGCCAAACCAGCCATCGCGGTCAGGTTGTCCGAATCATTTTCGTAAGCTTTTTTGAATAGATCGAGAGCCCGGCTAAATTTCCCTGATTTACGCAGAGCCATGGCCAAGCCGTTGAGATAAGCAACCCGCTCCGGATCTCTTTCAACCAGAAGCTCCATGGTGGTTGCCGCCTTCTGCCAATTACCGATCTTTAAAAGAAGTCGACCATATTCCCACCTTGCCAATTCGATGTTGCTTTTTAGGGACAGGAAAATTTCGTATTTTTTTTCAGCGCCGGGAAAGTCGCCGGTTCTGGCCAGGAAACGAGCCTCATCCCAAGTTTTTTTCCAGGCCACTGGGCGTTCGCTATCAAGTGAGACATCCCGCTCCGGGACCAGAACAGGGATTTCGAGGAGACCGGCAAGGTTCGCACGGCAAGACGAAGGACTAAAGCTCCAACCGACCAGCACCACAAGGGCGAGCAAGACAATTAACCTAAAACAGGACACGGCTCCAGTCCAGCCAGCTTTTTTTCTAAACTCAGCTTTTCTCATAAAAAGCTGCTACCCGATCAACAACGTACTCCTGCATTGAGTCGGTAAGTTCTGGGAATATTGGCAAAGCCAGGGTCTCAGCTGCAGCTTTCTCAGCCTCTGGATAGCGCAGATCATTATAGCCCATTTCCTGCAGACATTTTTGCTGATGAAGGGGAATCGGATAGTAAATTTCGGCACCAATCCCCTCTTTTCCTAAATAATTCAACAGGCCATCTCGATCTTTAACCCGAACAACGTACTGGTTATAGATATGATAGTCTGGCACCGGATCAAGCGCTTCAGCCGCCGAGCGGTAAATCGCTTCAGGCAGCTTCACCTGATCTCCGGCCAGGCCTTTATCCATGAATAAGCGCCCATACAAATCAGCATTGGCGCGCCGGGCCTGATGCCAACTGTCAAGATGGGGCAGTTTGATGCTTAAGACCACGGCCTGAACTGGATCAAGCCGGAAGTTGCCGCCAATAATGCCGTGGTGATATTTTGGGGCGCCGCCGTGCACTCTGATTATTTTGATAAGTTCCGCCAAGGCCTTATCTCCGGCAATGATCATTCCGCCATCACCGATCCCGCCAAGATTTTTGCTTGGGAAAAATGAGAAACAACCGGCATCACCCATCGTCCCGGCCCGACGCCAGACAACCTGGCCGTTCTCCGTTACCGGACATGAAGCACCGATTGCCTGGGCAGCATCTTCCAGAACAGGAA
>DAOVJK010000335.1 GCA_030673265.1 Pseudomonadota bacterium
CTTGAGCTGTGTACTCGCCTGATAATCGGCGCGAGCGCCATTATCAGGCTGCGCCACGCTCAGCTCGACGTTATGAGGTTCCTTGCATCTCTCTTAATATACCCTTCATTTTTTTAATCCCAAAAAAGCTTTTTCGTTTGACATTCCAAATTCACCGCATTATATATAGAGAATATTTCCGACCGACAGTCGGTCGGGTGGGTTTTGGTAAACAGACAGCTGAAAACAAATCATGGAACGAGACGAAAAACGACAACTGATCATGGATTCTGCCATTGTACTCTTTATTGAGAAGGGAGTAGAGCATACAAAGATTGTTGATATCAGTAAAAAAGCGGATATCGGCAAGTCGACCTTCTATGAGTATTTCAAAAACAAGGCCGATTTGGTTTGCCAATGGGTTGCCGAAAAAATGGCTGGGTTGCAGGTGCCGGAAGAGATGTTGGCCAGTCTGCCTGACCAGAGCTCGAAAATTACCCTCCTGTTGCGGGAAAGTTGCAACACGGAGCTGGTATCCCGGGAGATGATGGCCATGTTTGTCGAATTCTGGCGGTTGGCGATAATCGAGAAACATCCCCAGGCCAGGAAAACGATGAAGGGCATGTATGAAGTCTACTCCGATCTCCTTTGTGGATGGCTTCGGGAAGGAGTGGCATCGGGTGAATTTGTGGAACACGATGAAGAAAAAATTGCGGCCGGGCTAATTGGTGGAGTTGATGGCCTGTGGCTGCAATTTCTCGTTTTCGGCGACAACTATCGTCTTGATGAAAACGTTGAAACTTACGTGATAACGTTGCTGGCCGGTCTCAGGCCGGGAAGGAGTTAATAAATGTTTTTACGATGTGAAAATTCGCTGATGAAGCTAGCTCTGCTATGGTTGACGTGTGCTGTTGCCTTTGTTCTACCACTATCTGCCTTTGCTGATGGCGCTGATGAGATCATCAAAAAAGTTGAGCATAACTTGAACGGCAATACAGCGGTGATGAACCTGACCATGGTAGTGAAAACCAAACGGGCGAAACGGACCATGAAGATGGAGAGCTATTCCATCGGCAATGACAAATCATTTATCAAGATTCTTTATCCTGGCAAGGATAAAGGGATCACCTTTTTGAAGGTCGATAACTCCATGTGGCAATATGTGCCCCGCATTGAAAAGACAATCAAGATTCCAGCCTCCATGATGTTGCAAAGCTGGATGGGCAGCGATTTCACCAATGATGATCTGGTCAAGGAAAGCTCTCTCAGTAAGGATTATACCAAAAAGCTGCTTGACGAAACAGACGAAGAATACATGGTTGAATTACTGCCCACGGAAGAGGCGGCGGTGGTCTGGGGTAAAATTATCATGGGAGTTTCGAAACAGTATTACCTGCCAACCACGGTTCACTACTATGACGAGGACGACATGCTCATTCGTGATCTGGTTTACACGGATGTCCAGCGATTCGGCGAGAGGTTTTACCCGACCACATGGCTGATGCTTCCGAAAGAACCGCAAAAGGCCGGCAACGAAACCATCATGGAAATTTCCGCTGCTGTCTTCGATGAGGAGGTGAGCAAGTCTTATTTCACTAAAAGGGCCTTAAAAAGGTACTCCAAATAATGCAAATTATTGGCTATCGTATGATTTGTAAACTCGCCCTTCGCAATATAACGGCCTCCAAAAAACGCAGCAGCGTGACGGTACTTCTTACCTCCATCACGACAGCCCTGCTCGTTTTCTCATCCGCCTGGATGGATGGCTCCCACTCCACGATGATTAAAAACGCGGTAGAAATTTATCCGGGCTATATTCAGATTACCGATAAGGAATTTCGGGCTAACCCAAGTTTTGACCATCTGATCTTTGATGCGGCAACAATTGACAGAAAACTTGCCAAAAATGACGCTATTGCCACTTATGGTGCACGCTTTGAGTCCTTTGTACTTTTTTCGGTGGGTGAAAAGGCGGTGGGCGGCATGTTGACCGGTATTGAACCTGAAAAGGAGATGCAACTGTCCCGGCTCTCTTCTTCATTGAAAAAAGGTGAGTATCTAAGTGCGGACGATACCAATCAGCTCTTCATCGGCAGTGAGCTTGCCAAACGATTGAAGCTTGATGTGGGGGATGAAGTGGCCTTTATCGGCAGCGGAGCCGATTACTCTTTTGCTGCCGACAATCTCATAATAAAAGGCATTTTTCAGACCGGCCTCTTTGATTTCGATGCCGCTTCCGCATTCCTGGCAAAAGGATATTTTGATCAGATCATGGCTGCTGAAAATTATGCCACCCATTTTATTGTTTTACCCAAACAACCCGAACAGGCTGGACAACTAGCCGAGACCATCGCCAGGGATATAGGCCCAAGATATCAGTCGGCAAGTTGGAACCAAACCATGGCCGGATTAGTAAAGGCCATGAAGCTTGACTCCGTCTTTGGTTATATCACCTTAGGGATTATCTTCATCGTCATTTTCTTTGTGATTATGATCTACACCCTGCTCGCCGTCTTTGTCCGGATTCATGAAATTGGTATCCTGCGGGCCATTGGCACCACTCCTAATCAAATCCTGGCGCAGCTTCTGCTGGAAAGCAGCTTGCTGGCGTTAGTGAGTGTGATCATCGGCGGCCTGATCGGAGGGGCCTTTGCCTACTATTTCCATCTCAACCCCATTGTCTTTTCCGGCATGGAGGAGCAGTTCAAACAGTACGGGCTGGCTGCATCGGAAATGCCCACTGCCTTTATGCCTCTGGTGATCCTGCGCGATATGATTATCATGTTTGGACTGTCGGTATTGTCCACACTCTATCCCATCCTCAAGGTCAACCGGTTCCAACCAGTCGAGGCGATTCACCATGTATAGACTCACAAGTAAAATTGCCTGGGCCTCCCTGGTTCGTCGTCGCACCCGGTCGGTGCTGGTGGTGATGATGATCGCTGTAAGCCTCTGGGGACTGTATTTTATGGAAGGAATCTATGATGGCATGACCGAACAGATGATTAACAACGCCATCCGCAGTGATAGTGGCCATATCTCGCTCTTTGGCGAGGGC
>DAOVJK010000102.1 GCA_030673265.1 Pseudomonadota bacterium
CGGAGGATGTTGGCCTTGGCCACAACCATAGAGGGGTCGATGTTGGCATCTTCTTCGCCACCGAGTTCGGTATAATCCTCGTAAACATTTTCAAGAAGATCTTGCAGAGAAAATCGTAGTGGACTCCTGACGATTCGAACTCTTTCCATTGGCGACAGGTTTTCTTCGCACCTCTCTTCAAGGAACTGGACAGCATCCTCAAGACCCCTGATTGCATCAACCAGATCAGCCTCGGAATAGTCATAAAAATCTTCACGAATCTTGCTGGTCTTTTCCTGAAGTCCGGCCAGATTACCCCACTCAATGCCTTCTTTAACTTGAGCGATATAGCTGATCCGGTCTTCGACCTTAAGGAGTCTTTTATTTATATCTTCCATTTATATAATCCTCGCCCCGTCTAAAAGGTCAGGAGACGATCAAAATTATCAACCAGATAATTTAAGTTAGTTAGAATTGGGTCTCCCGAAGCGTTCTCTCCTTCAATTACTACATCTTTCAGGAATTGCCGTCCACGCGCCTTGGCCTCTGCCATCGTATCTCCCCAGACCAGAGCCAGAGCGAGGTTGGGGTCGTATTCACTGGGAATTACATAAGGACGATCGGAAGGAACATGGGAGTAAACCGTTGACCAGTCATGCTGAGGAAAGTCGAACTTGTTAATGGTGCCGATCCAGGGCGCGAATCCACGTTTGGTGTCCTCAGCGACAATCCGCATTTCGATACTGGCCCCCCGGAATTCCACGTCATCCTGAGAGAAGCCGATTCGCTCACCAAGAGCCAAGCGGATCTGTTCTCTAATCAAATTAGGTTGCTTACCTTTCAAATAGCTGATGCGTCCGGAAACATCATTCTCAACCTGAATACGGGTATTAACCTCAAGGAGATATGGTCGACCATCCCGGGCCACAATCCACTCCCAGGTTCCAACATTATCGTATCTGACATGGGAAGCGAGTTTCAGGGAGTACTCAACAATCTGGTCCAGCACTTCCTTGGCATTAAAATCATAATGGAAACAACTATCATCGAAACCAGGAGCTGCTTCAAGACGCTTCTGTCGTCCGGTGCTCTGAATCGTACAATTCCTAGTGCCAAAATGGATCCTCTCGCCATGGCGACTGCAGGTCAATTGCACTTCAATATGATTATAATCGCGAAGGCACTGTTCAATCAGAACTCCGCCATCCCCAAACTGCCGCTTGGCATAGTTTTGCACCTGGCGGTAAACACGGCGAAACTGTTCAATCTGATAGACTTCTTCAATACCCATCCCGCCGCCACCGGCTGCAGCCTTTACTAGAATGGAAGGGTTACGAATTTCCATCTCCAGTTGGTCGGCAATCAGTTGCCTGGCCACCTCCTCGGCTTCCATTTCATTATAAATCGGACCGTCGGTACCGGGAATGGTTGGGATACCAAGGCGATTGGCAACTCGCTTGGTATTAATTTTATCACCAAGATCCCTGATAACCTCCCAGTTAGGCCCAATAAAGGTCAGAGGCCGATCACGGACCGTGACTCTTCGGGCAAAACGAAAATCTTCAGAAAAGAACCCGTAGCCGGGATGAATTGCCGTACATCCGGTATGATCGGCAACGGACAGGATATCGTTAGGATCGGTATAACTTGAAATCCGCCAGGCGTTATCCCGGTGGCTTTTGCTGTCGATGTTAAGGCGGACGTGTTTGGAATCTTCATCGGCCGGGGTGTAAACTACTACATAATCGAGCCCCAAATCCTTGCAGGCTTCCATGATCCTTATGGCGATCTCACCACGGTTAGCTATCAGTACCTTTTCTTTCAAAACATCACCGTCCACTGGCCTTATATTGAGGCGTGGTTGTCTTGTGCTTTACCGGCATAAAACCCTTCCGGATAATAAAAAAAGGCTGCTGAAAATTTCAGCGGCCTAGCAATCCTGTCTTTACACACCTTGATCTTAACAGAATAAGATCTGATTTACTCGTCCAAAGTATTTCCAACAACCTGCAATATTTATCTGCCGCCGGGTTAATCATAACTCACGAATGACATCCAGCGGTTATTGTTAACAATAAGAGGGGGCATTTATAACGATTTTGAGATGATTCGTCAATTTTTTTCTTAGCTGTTACCTTTTGCCTGCACTATTTAATTGTCCTCAATCTATCGAAGTGTATAATAGCAAACAATATAATAATAATTAAATTGAACTAACCAAAACCTTATTTTATCGCAGGCATGGACAAAGACTCCTCGACATCCCAAACCCCAGTTTCCCAGCCATTCAACCGACTGCTGAATTTTTTGGGATTTAATCGCGGCATCGACAGCGCCGATGAACTCGAACACGAAATCCAGGAATTAATCGACGACGGCGAGGAACAGGGCCTGATCTCCCACCAGGAAGGGAAGATGATCAACTCTATTCTGGAATTCAGGGATACCGTGGCCAGGGAGATAATGACTCCAAGCTCAGAGATGGTTTGTGTTGACACTAACACCCCTTATCATGAACTTGTCGAACTGATCATTGAAAAGGGCTTCTCCCGAATCCCGGTATTTGCAGACAACCAGGACAACATCACCGGCATCCTCTACGCTAAAGATCTGCTCAAACACGTCAACGACCAACCCCAACCCAGGGCGGGAGACATTATTAAGCCAGCCTATTTCGCTCTGGAAAGCCAGAAAATCACCTACCTGCTGCGTGACTTCCAGACCAAAAAAGTCCATCTGGCCGTAATTACAGATGAGTTTGGCAGTGTCAGGGGCCTGGCAACCCTGGAAGATGTTCTGGAAGAAATTGTCGGTGAAATAACCGATGAGTCAGACCAGCCCGAAAACCCTTTACTTGTGGTTGATCTAAACACCATAATTGCCGATGCCAAGACAGACTTGGAAGAAGTTGAGGAATATTTCAATACAGACCTGCCTGAAGGGCCTTATGAATCTATTGGCGGGCTGATAATCCACCAACTTGGGCACCTGCCCGGAATCAACACCTCGATTCGGATTGACAACCTTGACTTTCAGGTTCTTGCTGCCACCAGACGGCGCATTGTTAAAATTAAAATCTCAAAGATAGAGTGACCGCCTTGCCCCTGAAGGCAAAAGATCAGTTGGGCCGGCTTCTGCATTCTACTGAGAACAGATTAAATCCACTAAATCACTGAAACTCAACAACAGCCAACAACTCGGACAGTTGAGTCCCTTACAACCAACCTCGGTGCGCCATTTGAAAAAGATATCCACTATGCATATTTCAGCAGCTTTATTATCCGGCTGCCTGCTTTTTGCCGCCTCACCAGGCCTGGCCGGCCTGGCCCCGGTTGCATGGTTGGCCCTGGTGCCCTTACTGGCTGCAATCTCCCAAAGGACCGTCTCGACGCGCCGAGCAGCCCTGTTAGGTTTAATCAGCGGTCTCGCCTACTACCCCCTCCTGCTATACTGGATAACAATCGTCCTGGGCCGTTACGGAAATCTGCCCTTGTGGTTATCAATCCCGGCCCTGCTTCTCCTATCATTATATATGAGTTTATTTTTAGCGGGTTTTGCCGCTCTAAGCAGCCATCTTCAGAAAAGATACTCTCTAATCTGGATAGCGCCGACAATCTGGGTGGCACTTGACTTTCTGCGGGGCTGGCTTTTCACTGGATTCCCGTGGTTTGATCTGGCCTACACCCAGTTCCAAACACCGCTATTAATCCAGATCGCCGATATAACCGGCCACCACGGCGTCTCTTTCATGATCGTTATGGTAAACACTTTGGTTTTTCATGCGTTCAGAAATCATCACAAAGAACACGCCGTCAAATCCGGCTCAGATTTTTCTTTCCGAATCGCCGTGTTTTTAGTGCTGGCTATCCTGTCCTACAACCTCATCAAGTTCAATCTGGTTGAAAAAAACTTGGCAGAAAGTAAAACCTTGGGAGTAGCGGTGATCCAGGGCAACATCAGCCAAGACCAGAAATGGCTGCCGAAATTCCAACACCAGACCCTGAACAAATACCTGCAACTGTCGATGCAAATCGCCGAGGCTGAAAAACCAGCATTGATCGTCTGGCCCGAAACGGCTCTACCATTCTACCTTAAAGAATCTGCCTTACTTAAAGATATTACCTCCTTGACAGCCTCCCGACCGGGGTTGACAATCATGACCGGTTCCCCGTACCGGGAAAAAACGATGGACGGCTCCACCACCAAATATTTCAACTCTGCCTTTTTCATCGATGCCAATGGCCTGAGACCGGAACGATACGACAAACAACACCTGGTTCCCTTCGGAGAATATGTGCCCCTTAAAAAATTATTACCATTTCTGGCCCCCTTGGTGGAAACAGTCGCAGATTTTACCCCCGGCACGACAAAGCAACCGGTTCCTTGCCAGAATACCAGAGTTGGAGTATTAATCTGTTTCGAAAGCATTTTCCCGAGCTTGGCCCGCCAACAAACCAAAGCCGGATCAGAGATTCTGGTTAATCTGACCAACGATGCCTGGTACGGAAGATCGAGCGCACCATGGCAACACCTCTCCATGGCTGTTTTTCGGGCAATAGAGAATCGGCGTAGCCTGGCCAGAGCCGCCAACACCGGAGTTAGCGGCTTCATTGACCCGCTTGGCCGAATGCACGAACTATCACCATTATTTGAAGACTTTACGGGTTACAATGAACTGCCGATAGTAAACACCAAATCAGTTTTCACTTTCTACGGCGGCCATCTGGTCGGACTGATCTGTTTGGTATTTACGATCTTTTTGGCTATATTTACTAAGCGAACACAAAATTTTGATTGCTGAGGAGAAATTTCATGTCAGCCGAACTAAAACAGAAACTTCAAGACTTAAAAGACCGTTTACTTGCCCTGCGGAGCCATCTTTGAATTAGATGACAAGAAAGAACGAGTGGCAGAGCTTGAAGAAGAGACCTTGGTCCCGGGTTTCTGGGAGAATCAAACAAAAGCCACTGCCGTCCAGAAAGAACAGGGCCGTTTGCAAAACATGATCGATAACTGGGAAGAGTGTCAGGCTAACTTGGAGGAAGCGGCACTGCTCCATGAACTTGCCATAGAGGAACACGACCCAGCCACAGAAAAAGAGGCCGCAGCCATCCTCTTTGACCTTGACCAACGTGTCGCTTCATCTGAACTGGAACGTATGTTTTCAGGAGAGCATGACCCCAATAACGCCATGCTGACCATCCATGCCGGAGCAGGTGGCACCGAAGCCCAGGATTGGGTCAGCATCTTATTGCGCATGTATCTCCGCTGGGCTGACAGCAGCGGCTTCAAGACCAGGACACTTGATCTTCTGCCAGGCGATGAGGCCGGAATCAAAAGCGTCACGATTATGATTGAGGGCGACTACGCCTACGGGTACCTGCGTTCAGAAATGGGCATCCATCGTTTGGTCCGCATCTCACCTTTTGATGCCAGTGGCCGGAGACACACCTCTTTTGCCTCGGTCTTTATCTTCCCGGAACTTGACGATGATATTAATGTTGATATCAATGAAAAAGACCTGCGGATTGATACTTACCGGGCCAGCGGCGCCGGCGGTCAGCACGTCAACAAAACCAGTTCCGCAATCAGAATAACCCATTTACCAACAAACATTGTCGTTCAGTGCCAAAACGAGCGCTCCCAGCACCGCAACAAAGACACGGCAATGAAGATGCTCAAAACCCAGCTATACAAACACGAGGAAGAACTCCAGAAAGAAGAGCAGCAGGACTTGCATGGTGACAAAAAGGAGATCAGCTGGGGAAGCCAAATCCGTTCTTATGTGATGCAGCCCTATCGTTTGATCAAAGATCACCGGACCAACTTCGAAATGGGCAACGTCGACAGCGTCATGGACGGCAACATCGGCCCCTTCATCAAATCTTATCTATTATGGCACGGCCAACCCTGATCGTGGCGTAGCACTATTACTGATGGCCAACATACTACAATTCAACTTTCCGGATTGTAGTATGTTGCCAAATTACTGAGCTGCATACCATCTATGGCCGCTATTTATTTCTGAGAGAAACAAGGAGACAGGATTCAGGGTCAGAATGACCCGGTTTGCACTGTTAGTGATAAATGCCAATGATTCATCAGGAAAAACTAAGTGGCCGATAACTCCTGCGCCAAATGCGGCGCCTGCACGTCTGTTTGCCCGGTTTATCAAGTTACTGGCCAGGAATCATTGACTGCGAGAGGCCGCCTTCACCTACTTGAGAAAATAGCCGACGACAATCATTCTCAAGCCTATCTTGATATTTTTTCAAAGTGCCTGCTTTGCGATGCCTGCCACCAAGTCTGTCCCCGTGCTATAAACCTGCCGACGAAGGTTGTCGAAAGCCGCCTCAATTTTCCGAAACTAACCGGCCACGGCTCTTTTGCCCAATCACTGGTCAAAGGTTGCCTCTCACACCAGGGAATACTTGCCGGTATTGGTAAATTCCTGAAGATATCAGAACCGTTGCTCGACAAACTCCCGGCAAAAAGCGGCCTGCGTCTAAAACTAGGGATGCCCCCTTCGAAACATGCCCCCCGGATACAACAGGAAAAAATTATCCCTAAGCAATCTTCTCTGGGTGGTTCCACCGAATCAGTGATGTTCCCCGGTTGCCTTGCCCGCCACCTGAATCCTAATATAACCTTTGCCGCTACCGCACTTATTTCTTCCCTAAAGGATCACAGTCCACCTGATATTCCGCCAGGGCAAGCCTGTTGCGGCTTGGCTTTTTACAGTTCGGGTAATCTAGAAGAAGCCCGGCAACTGGCCCGCCTGAACATTACGGCCTTCGCATATACTGACGCAGAGATCATCGTTCTCTGCGGCTCATGCTACAGTCATCTGGCCAGCTACCCTGATCTTTTGGCCGATGATAGCAACTGGTATCCAAGGGCCATTGCCTTTGTCGAGCGCCTGCAGGAATCGAGTTCTTTGCTGGCCGACCAGTCCCCATTACCAACCGTGCCTATATGCGCCCCAGACAGGCCCGCAAAAAAGCGGGTCGTCTATCACGACCCCTGCCATCTGCGCTACAAGCCAGGTCTAAAAAAAGCGCCTAGACAATTACTCAACAGCCTGCCATGGGTCGAGTTAGTCGAACTGCCCAACGGGCCTCAATGCTGCGGCTCTGGCGGACTTTTCAATTTAGCCCATCCGGACCTTGCCAAGCAAATTTCCGGGAAGCTGATTACTGACATATTGGCCGTTGACCCCGATCTGGTGGTAACCACCTGCTCCGGCTGCCTCATCCAGCTTCACCAACAGCTGACCGCCACCGGTAGCCAGGCCAAAGTTCGCCATCTGAATGAAGTACTAACAGACAGTGCAGACTAACCCGCATATTTCACCAGTCGAGATACCCGATTGCGAAACGCTCGATAGGCAAAGTATGATGTTTTCAGCAGATAAGCGGCCAGAGGGAGACTCCGATACTTTAGTATGCTGAAATCCTTATACAGCAGATTCTGTACAATACCTCCTGAGGGGTGCTATACGGATATATCGGCTGGCCCGCAGGGTGAGTGGTTTCGAAGTCTGCACTATCTGAAAAACAAACCATGTATTCCGTTTGATACAAACAGTGACCTTGATATTCCACAGAAAACCAAAGGTTTAACACACAAGTACAACAAGTTAAAATGACTTTTCAAAAATACTCATGAAATATGCGGGCTAACAAGTCCAAAAGCCCTACCCTAATCCACCGCCAAAATGTTCATACATGAGACGCAGGCAATCATTACTTGCTGACAACCCGTTAAGTTTAACTTAAAATCTTCTCCTTGCCCCAATCCAACCGCATCCAGAGTCTCCCTCGGCGCTGCCAACTGCGTCGATAAGCATTTGATATCACAAACCGGGATTTACCAAATGGTTTACCCCTTTGCACCGGCAGCTGGCTAACTTGACGGTAGATCCTGCTCTAACTTTTTTCTGGACTTGCAGAATTGTTTTCGTCAGCTATAATCAGTAGGTTAATGAGTAGCCAAACCGATACTGTTGACCACAGTTTGGTAATACAGCCCAATAAAAGGAGATTGTTCCATGATAAAAAAAACAAGCCTTTTCTCCATCTTTCTGCTGCTTGCCACCACCGTTCTGCCGGGATTTATCCATGCCGAAGTTGACTGGCAAGCCAAAAAAACGATTAAAACAGATCAAACCCCACTGGACATTCACGTTACTGCCGACGGCAAACGGACCATGGTTATTACAGAAGGCGGCAAACTGCAAATTTACGACAGCAATGCCAGACTTCTCGACACCATCGAAGTCGATCCCGCCTTTGACATTTTATCGGCAGACGGAACCGGTGGCCGAGTTTTTCTGGGCAACTCAAAAAACAATAGCATCCTTGAACTACAAATCGAATACATCGCCGATTTCAGCTATGGAGGCTCTCCCTTCTTGGGCAACAGCGATGCCCCCATAGTCCTGGCCTTTTTTAGCGATTTCCAATGACCTTACTGTGCGCGGCTTGGGCCGCTATTTGAGCAGTTGCTCGAAAACAATCCTGAGACTCTTAAAATCGTTTACAAAAACTTTCCACTCCGCAGTCACAAGCTGGCAGGACCAGCTGCTGAAGCAGCTATGGCAGCTCATGAACAAGGCAGATTCTGGGATTTTCACGACAAGATATTTTCATACATAACTTCACCAAGCAAAAAGAAGCTAAATAACGACGAGTTAGGCCTAATTCCCCTTGCTCTAGGACTTAAACTAACTCGCTACACGAAAAGCCTGAAAAATCCGGCAATTAAGAACATAATAAAACGGGACATGCAGGAAGGGCGAATAGCCGGTGTGACCGGCACTCCGGCGCTTTTTGTTAATGGCCGGAAAGTCAAACAACGCTCCCCTCAGGGTATCCAAAAGATGATTGATCAGGAGCTGCAAAAACTGCGAAGCAAAACCGCAAGATAATCCCACGCATGAATCAAGATATAATTTAGCCAATAAGCCGGGCGGCTCCGATAAGCGCCCGGCTTATTTTTGCAAAAGATTTTAGTAAAGGATGGCTGTGGCCACACTTGACCTTACATTCGCTGATAACGAAGCCGCCCTGCTTCTATACGGTGACCTGAACCGCAACTTGGCAATGATCGAAACTGCCATGGCGGTCAAAATTGAGGTCCGTGGCACGGAGTTGGCGGTTAGCGGCCAACAGCACGACCTGGAACTTGTCGGAAGCGCCCTAAATCAACTTTATGAAATGATCCTGACGGGCTCCCCCATTTACCAACGGGACATTGCCTACGCTCTCAGAATTTTGAGCAAAAATCCCGCCACCAACCTTAAGGATATCTTTTTGGATCAAGTCTTCATTTCGGCCCACCAAGGAGTGATCTCCCCAAAAAGCATTAACCAGAAGAATTAC
>DAOVJK010000018.1 GCA_030673265.1 Pseudomonadota bacterium
ATATCCGTATAGCACCCCTCAGGGGGGTATTGTACAGAATCTGCTGTATAAGGCTTTCAGAATAATAAAGTATCGGAGTCTCCCTCTGGTCGCTTACCTGCTGAAAACATCATACTTTGCCTATCCGGCATCTCGACTGGTGAAATATGCGGACTAGAACCAACGGATTTCAACAACCATCAGAACCAATAAACCATCTATGAACATGGATCTTGTTCCGATAAAAACTTCGCGTTGGGCAACCCTGGCCATCATTACGGCCTTTATCTCTTTGTTATTGAGCGCAAATAGCGAGGATCAGTTTGCCGGGACGGCGGACGCCCCCCTCCGGGTCCTTACTTACGAAACAACCGACTCGCCCGGGCAGGCCCAGGCTCCCAACCTGTTCAGGAAGCGCACGGATAAAGACGGAACTGTCTCGGTTGAATACGGCTTTGTAACCATGCGCAACGACCAGTTACAGTTGGCTTTTTCGATCACCGAGAAACAGTATGAGACTTACCGACAAGGGTTCGGCTACCGCCAGCAGGAGCTCGATGACCTCTTTAATAATCAGCTGCAGTTACTGACCGAGGCCCACAAAGTAGCGCTGAAGACCAGGCCAGCCCCCCCGAAGCTGCAGGAGACCTATGCCCGGATCAAAGAGGACTACCAGAATCGGCGCCAGGAGCTTTTACATATCCGCGGCTTCCGCTTTCTTTCCGGATCCGTGCTGACCGCCGACATTCCAGCCATCGTCAGAAACAACGTCGCCCCCCTTAATCCGGTTGCGGTCTCCCTGGCCGCCAGTGTGAACCGCCTCGGTTACGGCCCCATCGATATCATCGGCGCCGCCCTGTCGCTGGTGCAGACGGCCATCGTTTATGCGGAGTTGCCGCTCGAGGTTGACGGACGGGTGACTGCTGGATATTCCCCACCAATGGAGGTCTTCATTGAGGGGCGCGGCGATTGTGACGCCAAGAGCGGCCTGCTCGCCTCGATTCTCCTTAACTGGGACAAAGTCAGGATCATCGGGGTCGGGATACCCGGCCACTACCTGCTGGGCGTCCTCCAGCATCCGGCCCGAGGCGATGCTTTTATCGAATATGAAGGAATGAACTACGTACTGGTTGAACCGGCTGGGCCGGCCTGGCTACCACCAGGCACAATCTCGGACTATTCTCAGAAATGGCTTGAGGCCCAGGAACAGATCGATATTGAAGCGATAACCATAAACTAGACAAGGGAGCAACCATGTTTACAACGAGATTTATGGTCAGCCTGGCCGAACTCGCCCTGATGATTTTTTCATCGGGATTGATCATTGTCCTGATCTACCGGCTATTCATCCGGGCCAACCCGGATTTCAACATGGAGGGGGCGATCAAGGACGGTAATGTGGCCGTCGGGATTCTGATGGGAACCATCATGGTCTCTGCAGCCCTGATGCTGGCCAAGGGATTGTCGGCTTCGGTGGCAGTCTTCCGTCTGGCGATGGCGACCCCGCTTGAGAGCAACAGTCTACTCTGGCAGGCGGTGATGCTGGTGGCCGGCCATCTCATTCTGTCCCTGGCGATTGCGGTACTGACTATCTCCGTTACCCTGAGGATGTTCGGGAAAATGAGTCGGCGGATCAACCCGGAAATGCACATGGGCAAGCATCTTGAAAATGGCAATATGGCCGTCGGTATTCTCCTGACGGCAGCGGTTTTCATCGCGACCATGTATGTCGGCGACGGGGTCAGCGCCGTTACCAAGGCCCTGGTCCCCCAGCCGAAAATCGGCACGATCAGAATCATGAAGTAGCACGCCGAGCCTGGCAGGGATTTAATTGCAGAGGGGGCGAAGAAAACAGAGGCTGAGGAGGCATCGAATTCCGGGGCTCAACCCCATTTAGCTGTTTTCAGCCCATCGGGTAAAGAATCTCTTGATTGATGCTGTCACACTCAGCCAGAAGCTCTTTGGGGAGAGTCGTTTCCGATGCTTTGAGTGTGTCGTCAAGTTGGCTGGGATCTGTCGCCCCAATGATCGTGCTTGGCACAAAATCAAAACTGAGCGTCCATGCTGCCGCCATAGTTGCCGGAGCAAGATCATATTTTCTGGCGAGGTCCGCATATTTCTGGGAGGCGGCCAAAGATCGGTCGTTGGCAAATCGTCCGGCTTGCGCTTTCATCCTGGGATCAGGATTGCTCAGGTAGTCCCAAAAACGAAAGCCTTCCCAATTCCCGCCGGGCGTATACTTGCCGCTCAATACTCCCCCGGCCAACGGCGAAAAAGGGAGCAGGCCGACCTGCTCTTTTTGACATACGATCGCAATTTCATCAAGGAAGCGCCGATTGAGCATCGAGAAATTGTTCTGGATGCTTTCAAATCGCTTGAACCCACGGTAACGGCTGGTCTCCAAGGCTTTGGTCAAGCCATAGGCATTCTCATTCGATGTCCCGATATAGCGCACTTTGCCGCTGCGGACGAGTTGATCGAGGGCTTCAAGACTTTCTTCAATCGGCACAACGGTATCGGGCCAATGAACCTGATAAAGGTCAATGTAATCGGTCTTGAGTCTCCGCAAGCTTCCTTCGACGGCGGTCGTGATATGGAACGCATCGATGGCAGTCAGGCCGTGCCGCACTGGTGGCACAAACCAGCCATTGGCCGCACCCGCAACTTTGCTGGCAATAATAATCGAATCCCTTGGCTTATCGGCCAGCCACTCACCAAAGATCCCCTCCGTAATCCCATAGGTTTCTGCGGTCGGCGGAACGGGATAGACTTCAGCCATATCAAAAAAGTTAACCCCGTTCTCGTAGGCCTTATCAAGAATTTCAAAGGATATTTTTTTAGCGCATTTTTTCCCGAAGGTCATCGTCCCCATACAGATATTGGACACTCTGAGGCCGCTTTTGCCGATATAGTTATATTTCATATTATTCTCCTTTTAATTGGGCATGAAGAAAAAGCCCGCTTTTGACTTTTGCCTTATCTCCAGGGACACTTTTTTTCCTGACTACCAAATTAAATCATCCCCTCGCATAATTCCCATAATTTCAGGAACACCATACATAGTAAGTTACCTCTGGCAAAGCCGGAGCCTTAAAAAACCCAACACCGCTCAAAGCGGTAAATTTAAATAATTTAACCCGTAACTTGTTATGGGGACATAATACAAATAATTCCGGGATATCCTTACTAAAAATCTGGTAGAATATTGATAAGGAGACAAAAAAATGCCTATAGCTAAAATACTGGAAAGCTCTCGTGAGTTTGAGATTCAGGCCTACAAAAGACCGGAAGACATCCGGCAAATGAACTTGACCCATGTATCGTTCCCCGGCACCCCTCTCCACCATCCCTATGATAATGAGAAGGTGTTACTGCTGGTCGATCCGTTCAGTTCGAATACGCTGTATTACGAATTCTTCACGAAAGACATCTCTTTTGCGGAACACCTTGAGAACATCGTAGATCCTGAAGGCAAAACACTGAGCATTGTCAGGGTATGGATCAAGAAGAAAAGTGTCGGCATCCGCTGCACTCCATTTATTGTTGAGGATACCCGGGTGCGCTAAGGGCCTCACCCGCCACCATGAGGATGGGGTCATCAAGTCTGCTTTTGCCTTCTCGCCCGGGACCCTTTAGTTTATTCCTGACAAGCAAATCAAATCATCCCCTGGCATTATTCCCATAATTACAGGAACACCCCTTCGGGCAAGCCGATACATCCGGATAGCCTGCAGTGTTAAGTGCTTCGCATATTAAAGTATAGCTCAAACACCCTACACTTTGTCTCTCCGGCGTCTCCACTTGTGAAAGATCCCGGGCCAATGGGTCTTTAGGCAAGTTTCTTCTCAGGAGTTTTTTTCTACAAATTCTTTGACCGTAAATAATCATTTTGACATCCGGTTTTAATTTAGCACCATATAAAGACCGGAGGTAGTCATAAGATGAATATTTCAAGCGACATAAAACCAGTAACTTATCTGAAATCTAGGGCTGCCGATTTATTAAAGCAAATCAACGACACTCATCGCCCTGTAATTATTACACAAAATGGTGAGCCAAAGGCCGTCCTTCAGGACCCAGAGAGTTTTGAAAACATGAAAAATGCCATTGGGATATTAAAGCTTATTTCAATGGGAGAAGAAGACGTACGGGCTGGAAAAACCATTGAGCAGGAAGAAGTTTTTAATGAGATAAAAAAAATCATCGAAAATAGATGAATGTCAAATTTAAAATAGTTTGGTCACAATCTGCCTATCAAGATCTTGCCAATATAATTCAGTATATTGCTGAAGAAAGTCCGTCAAACGCCAAGAAGATACTGGGCAAAATCAAAAAAGCTGTTTCCGACCTTTATCATCCCCCCCATCGCGGGCGATTCGTTCCAGAGTTACAAGATCAGGGGGTTCTATTATATCGAGAACTTGTTATCCCTCCATGGCGAGTTATGTATCGAGTGACAGAGGACACCGTTTTGGTTTTGTCACTCATTGATTCTCGGCAAAATGTCGAAGATATCTTATTGAAAAAATTAATTAATTTGAAATTATGAGCGGCCAGCAGACCAGTTATCTATTGCAGGCGGTGTAAAGCGCTCCGATCACGCCGTCTTGACAGGATTTTTGCTATATGTCCTGCTGGGTACGCCGTCAACATAGATGCCTTCCAGATAAGAGAGTTTTCTTGGCAGCTGTTTCACCGAGCCCCTGGCAAGCAGGAATGTTGCTTGCCGCCCGACAGTAAGCGTTCCCAGCCTCTCCATGCCGAAGAACCTGGCGCCATTTCCCGACGCGCAGCGAATGGTCTCCTCCAGTGAATAGCCGGCCTTGATGAACAATTTCATCTCCTCGACCATCGACTCACCATGGAGGATGCCAACACTGCCGGCACCGGTTCCCACAGCCGTTGTCACGCCTAATTTTCTGGCAAAACGCAGTTGCGTTAGTTGTTCGGCGAGCATCTTTTGCCAAAAAGCCTCCGCGCCGGGGACCGGCTTGCCCGGAGCCACATAGCGCGTTGAGAAACGGCAACACACCTCCCCGCCGGAGCGTGAACCATCCAAACCATTCTTGGCCCGCACTACGCCAGGAATCCACAGCACATCCTTCTGCGCCATTTTCCTGAGATTTTCCTCGCCCATAGCGTATCCCTGTTCGATGGCATCACACCCCGCCGCAAGCGCCTCCTCTACCTGTTGCGGGCCATTGGCCACCACCACCGCCTTTTTCCCGTCTCGGTCCTGCAGGATACGACACAAGTCTGCATAGTTAAGCCGAGGGTCCGGGGCTTCATCGTCTTCGATATTGCCGGAATAACCTATCTTGAGAAAATCGATGCCTGCCGAGTTGCCAGCTGGACAATCCTGCCTGCTTCGGCAGAGACGGCCGGAGGTTCGAATATCGATTATGCTGGCCGGCGCCAGCCCCTCTTGATAACGTTCCATCAGGTCGGTTATATCATCGCTGTCGGCTACTCCCTGGACTCCGTGGCCATGACAGTAACGGATATGCCGCTCCAACATGGCTGCCTTTTGCGCAAGGCCGGACTCTGCAGAGGATAGCCGCACCTTCTCGTCTACGGAGGGCGATCGCGACAGGTGGACGCTGCAGTCAACCAGCGGTGGCAAAATGATACAGTGCGAGAAGTCATCAATTGCAGCCCCGTCATTGCGGGGAAGGTCCGCTGCGGAGCCAATGGCGGTAATAATGGTGTCCTTCACGGCCAGAAAGACATTCCGGCGCACATCACCGCCATTCCCGTCGATCAAGCTTCCCGCCACTATGAATCGTGTTCCGCCCATAAATATTTCTTTCCCTTGTATATGCGGCCCTGCTTTTAATGAGGTTTCTAAAGTAAAGAGGCTTCTCTCTTGCCGCAATGGTAGTTGAAAGAGAGCGCTAACCAGCGATAATACCTATTTGAAGGCTGCTCCAGATAATTCCGGGTATACCCAACTTATACCACAAGGGTTCTGTTCAATCCCCCCTTGAGGGGGGCATAAGTCTCGATGTCTCGTGAACTCGCTTATCGGTTTGAGCCGACAAGCAGCCAAATCAGCTTTAATTACCGGATTATTTTTTTGACCTTTATTTGAACGATTACGGAACCAGTTTCCCGGCCCCGTGATCCTATCGACCCAGAACCCTTCTTTCGGTCATTAACTATCCGGTGATATCTTATCAACCTTCAAAGCCTTCTCTAACAAGACAGAGCCTCGCTGCATCGCGCAGGAAGCACCACATACAGCGCAGGCCTGACTGGCTAACAACGTCAGACTGCCCCGCACTGCACCTTTCAACTTTCCCGGAAAAACAATAAATTGGCCCAGTTTTAGGTGTTTTAATTTTTTTTGCCTTGACAAGACACTACCACCTTGTGGTATAGATTCTATTTTAGTGTGCTAATACGGGTTTACCCTACCCGAAAATAATATACCCCCAATCACAAACCTCTTGGAAAAACTACCCATGAATATGAAAAAAGCAATCGAGATGTGTATAGGCTTAATCATCATTGGCCTTGGTCTTTATTTCAACAACTGGCTAGGGTGCCTTGGCCTTTGGCCGTTTCTGCTTCAAGCTGTGGACTGGCTCCATGGGCTTTTCACTCATCATGAAATGAATTTACAATAGAAACGTCGTGCAAAAGAGGGGGTAAGCTGCCTTTGGCTTTTCCGTCAACTCACAGCACCACAAGGCCGGGACATTCATAGACATACCACGAGGGTTCTGGTCAATCCCCCTTGAGGGGGGCATAAGTCTCGATGTCTCCTGAACTCGCTTATAGGTTTAGAACGGTCTCCCCGTCATTTACACCCCGGCGAGATCTTATCGCCCTTCAAATCCTTCTCAAACAGAGCCGATCCACGCGGGATCGCGCCAAAAGCACCGCACCTGGCCCAGGTCTGGCTGCCGGACGATATCCGGCTGTCCCGCAGGCGTGTCCCCGGAATTTCGTTAGTCTCTCAATTTCTCAAATGTTTTGCTTATTTTTATTGTCATAACCGGAAGTTTGCACTCTTTTTGAATTGCTGGTCTAATAATGGGCCTCTAATTCCCCGATTTGCAGGCCCATGCTCCATTGCAGGAACATACGCACTTTTTTCAAAGGAGTTAATAATGAAGAAACTGATAGCCACAATGATCATCTTTACCTTATCTGCCTGCGGCGGAGCCCCTGCACCCCAAACGAACAACTATCGCAACACCTATTCACCGGACTCTTTTGCCAGTAACCTGAAAAAAGAAGGGGCGTACTTTATCTCCAGAAATGAATTCCCGGACCTCTATGATGCCGTAATTAATAGTAACTCATCCCGCCTGTCAGACCTCCTTGGCCACCCTTCCAGAGTTGCCTATGGGTCCATCAACAACAAGCAGGCAGTGTATATCAAGACAGGGAAGGCAGGCAGCAGAACCAAGGACAGCCTGCTTTATTACACCATGAAAAAAGGTAAGCTCCAGAAGGCCGACGAACTACTTGCAGAGGGGGCCGCCCCCAACAGCGCAAACCAAAACGGGAATACAGCGCTGCTGCTGGTGCTGAACAAAAAAGAACATATGCCCGACAGACCGGCCCTGCTGAAGCTGCTACTTAAGGCAGGCGCCGACCCAAACATCAAGAACAACCGTGGCAATGCCCCTTTACATGTAGCCATGGGAAAGAATAACTCCGCGCCGGACACCCCGGCCCTGGTGCAGATGCTCCTTAAGGCAGGTGCCGCCCCCAACATCAAAGGCTACGGCAGCAACACCCCCCTCCAGATGATCCTGCAACAAGGCAACTCCAGGCCGGACCTCCTTACCCTGACCCAGATGCTCCTGAACGGCGGGGCAGACCCTAATGCTGTCTCCGGCAGGGGCCTGACCACCCTACAGGCAGCTCTGAACTCCGGCATAGCAAACAAGATCGAGGTCATCAAGATCCTGATGGCCCATGGCGCCAACCCTGACATTAAGGACCAATCATCCGGCCAGACCGCATTGCATACCATCCTCAGGTTGCTGGCCGATGGTGGTGCCTCTTTCGATGAAGAAGAGGCATTAGAGTTACTGGAGCTTATCATCTCAGCTGACACTGACCTTAACATCCGGAATAAGCGCGGCAAGACCCCACTGGCATATGCTTTTTTCAGCGGCAGGAAGAAGGTCGAGAAATATCTCCTCGCCAAGGGTGCCACCGATTACGGGATAAAAAACAATGCATATGACCTCCCGACCGAAGGGAATATTAGCGTCCTTGGCCTTGGCTCTGCAGAGATCGTCTCCCTTGACAAGGACCAGTGTTCCTTCATCCTGAATGAGTATGACGTACAGTTCGAGCACCTGTCAGGCATCAATGAAGTGCAGATTCCCATCAGGCTCAATTCCCCCGTAGGAGGAATAAAATACAGCCATACGGCAGGGTCGAAGAAATTTTCGATCATGGACTGCCGTCTGGCCGTTACCATGATCGGCTGGGCTCCCGTGCTCAGGAAACACCAGGTTAAGGAGGTCATCCATCTGCGGGCATTCTCGCCGGGCGCTACGGTGGGAGGAGGCACAAAGGTCAGTGGCCACAACTATGCCATGGCTCTGGACGCGGCCCAATTCATCCTGAATGACGACACGAAACTTGTGATGAACACCGACTGGACCGACCGCAGACACAGAGCAGACCCATGCGAGCCACCCGATTCAGGAGATTCAGCTGCGCAGGAAACCCTCAGGGCAATAGCCTGCGATACGGGCGGCCTTGACCTCTTCAGCGTGATTCTCACCCCTCACTATAACAAGGCGCATTATGACCACCTGCACATGGAACTGACTGCAGACCAGTACATGTTTGTCAGATAGGCCGGACGCCCGATGACGTCCGGCCTGTTTCGACGACCTTACCTTATTAATTTCAAGGCTTAGTAATCTTATCGCCCTTCAAATCCTTCTCGAACAGGGCGGAACCGCGCTGCATCGCGCAGAAATCACCGCACATGGTGCAGGTCTGGCTGTCGGACGGTGTCCGGCTGTCCCGCACCTCTTTGGCCTTTTCCGGAAACATCAACAGGCTCATGTGATCATCCCAGCGCATGTCGCGTCTAGCCAGGGCCACCTGCTTTTCATGCTCGCGGCGGTCCGGGTATTTGGCGATATCGCCGATCCTGGCGGCCAACCGGGTGGCCCGTACCCCTTCCCGGACATCCGATTCATTGGGCAGGGCCAAATGCTCGGCCGGGGTGATGTAACAGATCAGGTCGGCCCCATAACGGGCGGAGTTGGCTGCGCCGATCGCAGCGGTTATATGATCGTAACCGGCGCCGCTATCAGCCGGCAAAGGACCTAAGACATAGTAAGGCGCATTGCCGCTCATCCTCTTCTCCAGCATGATATTGCCTTCAATCTCGTCCAACGGCACATGGCCCGGCCCCTCAACCATCATCTGGCAGCCCATCTCCCGACCCAGTTCAGCCAGTTCGCAGTTAATGATCATCTCCGCCATCTGGGCCCGGTCATGGCTATCGTGGATCGCCCCGGCCCTGATGCCGTTGCCGAGAGAAAGAACGGCATCATACTTTTTCATCAAGGCGCAAACCCGGTCGAATTGCTCATAGAGCGGGTTCTCCTGCTGGTGATGTTCCATCCACGAAACCATAAAGGTGCCGCCCTTGGAAACCAGGCCGCCATACCGGTAGCCCTGCTTGCGCAAGCGCTCAATGCTGAAACGGTTGATCCCGCAATGGATGGCCATGAACGACATGCCATCCTCCAGCTGCCTCTCAATCAGTTCAAAGAGATATTCCGGATCGAGCTTATTGGGATCCTTGTATTTCTTAGCGGCATCGTGAAAGGCCTGATAGAGGGGGACGTTGCCCACCGGCAGATTGCAGCAGCCAAGCACCTCTTTTCTGACCAGATCGAGATCACCGCCGCTTGACGGCTCCCTCAGGGTATCGACCTGCTCTGCTTCGGCAATTTGGGCCTTACGTTTTTCCAGCTCGATATCATAGATATCGGAAGAGGTGCCGATCGAGGCATTGACCTTGGTCCGCAGGCCGGTGCCGATCCCCACCACCTTCTGGTTCGGCCGATTCGGATTATTGGGGATCACGATTTCCCCGGCAGCAACGCGATCCCGAATCAGTTCCGGTGCAAGGCCTTCATCTTCAGCCACCCGTCGTATCAGTTCGGTAATAACGCCGTCACGGGCCTGTTCAAGCTGTGTCTTCATTTTCCATTTACTCCTGTTATTTCTTTGCTCAGGACACAAAAAAACCCGGTGCGCAGACAGAGCTGCACACCGGATCTTATGGGCAAAGTTCCTGAATATTTTTTGTCCCGGCAGGTCTTCTGACTCACAGATCTCCCCGGCTACCACTCCTTCCCATCCGCCAGAGGCGAACAGTGGATCTCTTTGGTAACCAGTCCCTGTTTACAGCGTCGGCCCAACGTTCCCGATTTACACGGGATTCCCTTTTCATCGATATACGAATCGACACCGGAACAATTACATATTATTTCAGTTTATGGTTTGATCGTTTCATTCACCTCTGATCAAAAAATATTATCTTCCTCTATACAATCAATTAGTAGTGTTTGTTCAGCAATGAGGATTTTTGTTTGAGATCAAGGACCGCAAAAAAAATAAGCACAGGCATATAGATAATATTCCGAGCATTATTTTTTTTGCACGACGCAGAGATCGAACAAAAAGACCATTTGCAGTCTCAAATCTCAGCCAGTAATCCGGCAAGCTTTGCTTCACCCTCTGCCCCGCCCTGAACACTTATAAGCTGTTGCAGTTTGACAAGGGCTGAACCATCAGCAATCTTTTCTCTGGCCTGTACCGTTGCTTTCTTCAGATCCTCTTCAACTCCATAGACCCGCAGGGCAACAGCGGCATTAACGGCAAAAAGGTCCGCCAACGGCCCCTCATCTTTTCCGCTCAGCACCTTTAATATAGCAGCCACATTTTCCTGGGCACTACCCTTTGAGGCAATATCTTCGTAGCTACAGCATTTGATCCCGAAATCCTCGGGTCGTAAATTATAGCGATCAACCTTACCATCTCGTAATTCGACAACTCTGGTCGTGCCGCAGATCGAAATTTCATCAATACCCTGATCTTCAGCGTGACAATCACTCATCCCGTATGGTGACATGGCCGCCTTGGCCCCGGTCTCTTGCAAGATCTCAATCAATAGCGGGCACAAACTTTCGGCATAGGCGCCAATAACAATACTGGTAGTCTTGGCACATGGTTTGGTCAGAGGTCCAATTATATTAAAAGCGGAAGTAAAACGCATCGACTGGATCAACCTGCCCCAGCCCGCTTTCAGAAAAGCCTCGCCCGGCAGATAACAGATGCCGTTCTCTTCCAGGCAGCGATTGGCTTCCGCAAGAGGGGTGGCAAGATCAAGGCCCATGATTTCCAGAATATCTGTGGCCCCTGAAACTCCGGTTACCAGCCGCGCCCCCTTCTTGGCCACCTTCACTCCGCAAGCCGCAGCGATAAAGGAGGCCGGAGTAGATACATTGATCGTCTTCAGGGCATCGGAACCGGTCCCAACTATATCGCAACAATCTTCCGGAAAATTCGGAGTAATCTTTTCGGTATCGTACTCATAGAGGGCATCCCAGGCCCCGGACAACTCGGTGGCAGTCGGTCCCTTCATCAGATGGGCGACCAGAAAAGCGCCCTGCTGTAACTCAGGCTGTTCCGAGAGAATGACCTGCCGGTAATACTCTCGGGCTTCTTCCCGACTCAGATTCTTTCCCTGACCAAGCTCACCGATCACCTTGCCAAAGGCCCGTAAATTCATTTCGTTATTACTCATTGCTTCTCCACTCAGTAGTTGACCATGACGACCTTGTAGTCGTCATGATTCATGGTTTTTCCCAACTCAGCCGGAATTTCATCAATGGTAACCCGCCGACTGATCAGCGCATCAACATCGAGTTCTTCATCCTGCAGCATCGATAACGCCATTTCCATGTCTGCAATTCGACAACCATAGGCACCGGTAAGGGTCTGCTCCTGTTGATGGATCCTACTATGATCGACTTTGATCAACGCCGGGCTCTGACCGGAAAAGAGCAACAAGGTCCCTCCCGGGGCCAGGTTATCAAGGCCATACTGAACAGCGCACTCTCCAGACGCTGCAATCAATACAGCATCGCACTCTTTTCCATCAAACCTTCTGCCATCAGCCATGGCATGCTCAAGCCGTTCTTGATCTACATCGTGAAAAAATACCTCGGCTCGGCCAGCACTTTGAGCAATCCTTGCCGCCAACCGCCCCATTAAACCGCCCCCGACAATAAGCAGTCTGGAGGGATGGGCAGAGAGCTTGCTGAAAGCGTTGATGATGCAGGCCAAAGGTTCACAAAAAGTGGCTGCTTCGTTTGAAATCTTATCCGCTATTTTAAAAAGTTTTATTCGCGTAATCGATTCAGGAGACAAAAAGAACTTCTCGGCAAAACCTCCATCAAGATGATAGCCAAACAACTGGATATCACCGCACAGGTTCTCCCGCCCTGATTTGCAGAACCCACATCTGCCACAGACAAGAGCCGGCCATGCTACAACCCGATCACCAGCATTAAGATCACACCTTGGCAGATCAACCAGTAACTCCCCGACAAGTTCATGGCCAAGAACCCTCGGCAACTGCATACCAGCGGGAGGCTTATTAAAAGCCTTGCGATCCGAGTGGCAGACGCCACAAGCCAGGATATGCAGAAAAGCGGCCTCCCCTTTCCTCTGCTCCATGGCCTGCAATTCAACAAGGCCTGTCCCGGTAAGTTTAGCGCCGTTCATTGTTCAAACTCCTCCGGGCAAATAGGAGGAAGCAAAAAAACGAATACCGACAAGCAACATCGCCATAAAAACCGTTGTTATAACCAGCAAAAGATTAGCCTTAGCAAGATGTATAGGTTCCGGCCGATTAAGATCATCGCCAATTGTCGGCTTACTGACCTCCCTGCCAAAATAAGTTGCGACCCCACCAAGCTGAAGCCCCAGGGCCCCGGCCATCGACGCCTCACTCTGCCCCGCGTTGGGACTGGCATGTTGATTCCGGTCCCGCCAAAAAATTCGCCAGGCATTGAGCGGTGACAGACGACAGAACAGCGCCGCCACAACCATAACCATGCCGGTTAATCTTGCCGGCAACCAGTTAGCAAGATCATCAAGCCGAGCGGCCGCCCAGCCAAAATAAAGATAACGTTCATTCTTGTAACCGAAAGTGGAGTCCATGGTATTCACACCCTTATAGAGCAGAGCTCCGACCGGCCCACCGATCACCGCCCAGAACAGTGGTGCGGTAATTCCGTCAACCGTGTTTTCCGCGACGCTTTCCACCGCCGCTTTGACAACCCCGGCTTCATCTAGTTCTGAGGTATCACGACCGACGATCATCCCGACCCGTTTTCGGGCTTCTTCGAGATCTTCTTTCTGCAGGGCACCATGCACCTCACTGCTATGGGCGATCAGATCCCGGGCTGCCAAACAGGTGTAGAGGAGCAAAACAGAAACAACCGTCTCTGCCACGGGATGAAAGATCTCGGCCAGTCGAATCATAGCCCACCCTGTCAAACCGGTACCAGCCAAGACCAAGATAACGGTTATGATCCCAGCCAGTTTTTCGCTGGGGATAATGGCCCGGATCAATCCCTCGCACCTCAGAGCCAGCCAGCCCATCAAGCGCACCGGATGGGGCAGCCAACGGGGATCACCCAGCAAGGCATCAAGAACCAGGGCCAGAATTATCTGTAATTCGAGACTCACTTAAGGCCCAACAACCGGTAAAGTTTCTTGATATCCATGGATTCCCTGACAATATCGGCCAGACGGTCAAAGGCCGGCTCCAGATCATAAGGGGCCACGACCTTGCCAAGCGGCTGCAGGTTTCGGGAGCTGCGGGCCATGTCGATAAAGCAGCGGCGGAAATCATCGTCATCGAAGATCCCGTGCAGATAGCTGCCCCAGATCCGGCCGTCCGGTGAAACCGCCCCAGCCTCACTGCCATCCGCCATTTGCAAAGCCCTGCGATGATCAGAGGTGGTCTGGCCATGATGAATCTCGTAGCCATGGACCTTGAGCCGGGTAGGAATGTGAATCGCGGTCTGCCGCTGCAAGGTCTTTTCCGCAGCCAGGGTGGTGGTCATTTCCAACAGCCCCAGAGCCTCAAGCCGCCCACCGGCTGACTCAAGCTTAAAAGGATCATCGATATCCCGACCAAGCATCTGAAAACCGCCGCAGATCCCGACAATATCAATACTGCCCTCGGCCGCCATGGCCTTGATCCTAGCAGCCAGGCCGCTCTTCTCAAGATAGGCGAGGTCGTTCATCACGTTTTTGCTGCCGGGCAGAATGAGCGCTGCCAGGTCCGGCCCCGCTTCGGCCAGCTCATCGGCATTGCGAATGATCCGCAGATAGACGTCCGGTTCAGCCAGGAACGGCTCGACATCGGTGAAATTGGAGATATGGGGCAGATCGACCACGCCGATCTCGACACATTCCCCGGCCGGGCGAACCTTTTCATAGAGTCCTGCCTTGAAGCTGACCGAATCCTCTTCGGGGATGCCATGCTCCTTGATATAGGGGACTGTGCCGAACACCGACTTGCCGGTAAAGCCCTCCACATATCTAAAGGCATCATCCAGTAACGAGGCCTGGCCGCGGAAGCGATTAACCACAAAACCGGCTACCAGGGCGCGCTCCCATTCGGCCATCACCTCCATGGTGCCGACAAAGGAGGCAAAGACGCCGCCCCGGTCGATGTCTCCAACCAGCAGCACCGGTGACTCGGCGTAACGGGCCATGGCCATATTGACGATATCGTGGCGCTTGAGATTTACCTCGGCCGGGCTGCCCGCCCCTTCCAGGACCATCACCTCATTTTCGGCCGCCAGGGAATCATAGGCCTTGAAAACCGCCTGCTGGGCCGTGGGCTTAAAACGGATATATTCATCCACCGCCATATTGCCGACCGGTTTGCCGTTGACAATGACCTGGCTGCCGACATCGCTGGACGGTTTAAGCAGGACCGGATTCATCCGAACCTCAGGATCAAGACGACAGGCCTGGGCCTGGACCACCTGGGCCCGGCCCATCTCGCCGCCGTCCCTGGTCACAAAGGAATTAAGCGACATATTCTGGGCCTTGAACGGGGCAACCCGAAAGCCGTCCTGCAGGAAGATCCGGCCCAGGGCGGCGGTCAAGACACTCTTGCCGGCATTTGAAGAAGTACCCTGCAACATCAAGGCCGGGGTCTTTCTCTGACGTTTGCTGACCACCCGGCCGCGCCCCGGTCCAAGTTCTCTGGTCAGGGCCAGCAAGAGTTTCCGGTTATCGTCTCCACCACGAACCGCCACCCTGAAGAAGCGCTCATCCAAACCGGGATAATTATCACAGACCCTGATAGCGATCGGATGCTTAGTTGATGAAGTCAGGAGTCGATCAGCCAGCTGTTGGGCCGTCAGCCCCGAACTTTCGAGCTTTACCAGTAAATAATTGGCCTCGCCGGCAAAGACCTTGAGGCCGGGCAGCCCTTCCAACTCGCCCTTGAGTTCTTCTCGCCGCGCAGCCACAAACTGCCGACTCTTGTCGCTATACTCATTATCGACAAGCATGGCCTTGCCAACCGCCTGGGCAAGGGTATTCACCGTCCATGGCATCACGTGTTGCCGCAGTAAGCCGGCGGTTGCCGAAGCAGCCACCGCAAAGCCCAGCCGCAGGCCGGGAATTGCATAAAATTTGGTCAGGGAACGAATAACGATCAGATTGGCGGGCATCTCAGCGGTTGCCAACTCACAAGTCCCATCAATAAATTGATAGAAGGATTCATCAACCGCAAACCAGGTGGTGGGATAAGCGGCAACGAGTTCAAGCAAGGGGGCTGCAGCAAAACCAAGGCCGGTGGGATTATTAGGCCGGCCAAGGTAAACCAGATCACCTTCCTGTAAGAGGTCGGATAAAACCGCAAAATTCAGCTGAAAGCCATCTTCTTCCAGCAGCGGTACGGTCAGGATCTCAAGCCCGGCCAACCGGGCCGCCCGTTCATAGTCAAGATAAGCAGGCGTCGGAATCACCACCCTTTTGCAAGCCAGGGCCCGGGGCAGTCCATAGATAATCTCCGTCGAGCCGTTGCCGACAATTACCTGCGCTCGATCAACGCCGAGCAAGGTAGCCAGACAGGCCGTCAACTCCCGGCAGTGCGGGTCAGGATAATGGCTCACCTCACTAATGCTGCGGCTGATCAGCCGACGCAGATATTCCGGCGGCCCCAACGGGTTTATATTGGCGCTGAAGTCAATGAGCTGCTCCGGCTTACAACCGGCCTTGCCGGCCAATTCGCTCAGATCACCACCATGGCCGAAAACGCTGGCCGCCTTTTTGTCTGGATCTTTTATATTCATGAAATATCTATCAGCTTAGTAAAAACAGCTTAAATTGTTTAAAGCGCCGGCCCGTTCAGCAGGCAGACATAAAAAATCGCCGTTGCGGCCTCGGTTATCTCGCAGGCCGCGCCCAGAGTATCACCGGTGGCGCCGCCGATCTTCCCATGGCAGAACCAGCAGAACAGCAGCAGGATAACCAGGCTGCCAACAACCGCCAGCAAGCCAGGCAAACCGGCAACGAACCAGCCCGCAGCCAGCATAACAATCACCGCCCAGCCGGCGTGAATGAGAGAAGTTCTGTCATAAAAAACAGAAGCCAGCCCCCCCTCTTTTCTGGCATAGGGCAAGACAGCCATCATCACCAGCATCGCCCCGCGTCCGACCACCGGCATCAGCAGCAGCGGTTGCCATAAATTTCCCGGTAGCACAGCCACCAGGGCCGCCCCCTTAAAAGCCAGGACCAGAACCAGGGCCACCACGCCCATGGCCCCGATATGACTGTCCCGCATGATCTCCAGCATCCTTGGCCGGGGCCGGGAACTGAAAAAACCATCGGCACAGTCCGCCACCCCATCCAGATGCAGACCACCGGAGAAAGCCAACAGCAAGGTCACAGCCATCACCGCCGCAACCGACATCGGCAGGTACGGACCGGCCAGATAAAAAAACCCACCGGTTAGCCCCCCGATCAGCAGACCGACAAGCGGGAACCAGTAAAGACTCCCGGCCAGATCTTCCGTACTGTTCCCCAACTTCCCGGGCACGGGAATTATGGTCAGAAAACGGATGGCACCGATAAGTTTTTTCATCATTATGGACTATCACTGGTTGATGGTTTTAAAATTCCCGGCGCTGGCTAAGTAGATAGCGAAGACTTCGATAATTTCGATATACGAGGAGTGCGGAGCGGTCAAGCGCAGGCATACTTTTGTATGTCGAGCATTGGACGCCTCTGCAACGACGAAGTAGATCGGAATTATTTCGACGCCATCTTAATTGTCAGCCGCTGAGACCATAGCCTCCTCAAAGGTCGCCACATCAGTGAGAACCCGGCAGGCCGCTTCGACGACGTTCATCGCCAGGGCGCCGCCGGTACCCTCGCCCAGCCTCAGGTTAAGGTCAAGCAACGGCTCGCAACCGAGATGACTGTGCATAACCCGATGGCCCTGCTCAACACTGCGATGGGAGGCGATAATATAATCGCGGCAAGACGGGGCCAGGCTGCAGGCGATCAGGGCACCGGCGGTGGAGATAAAGCCATCGACCAGAATCGGCTTGCGGTTAGCGGCCGCGCCCATAATCAATCCGGCAATGCCGCCGATCTCAAACCCGCCGACCTTGGCCAGGATATCGAGGCCATCCTTCGGATCAGGTTTATTGACCTGCAAAGCCTTTTCAATCACTCCGATCTTATGGTTGAGCTGCTCATCATCCAGACCGGTGCCGCGACCGGTAACGTCTGCCACCTTGGTGCCGGTAATCGCCGAGACGATGGCCGTGCTGGGCGTAGTGTTGCCGATCCCCATATCACCGGTGCCGAAAAGATCGATTTCCCCGGCCATGCTGTTGGCAACCTCAATTCCTGCCTCCAGGGCGGCAACGGCCTGCTCCCGGCTCATCGCCGGCCCCTCGGCCATGTTGGCGGTGGCGGCGGCCACCTTTTTATCGATGATCTTGCCGCTCTTGGCCATGGCCGAAATATCAGCGGCCACTCCCATATCGACAACAATCACTTTAGCGCCAACCTGCCGGGCCAGGGCATTGATGCCGGCGCCGCCGTTAACGAAATTCCCAACCATCTGCGGAGTGACCTCCTGGGGAAATTTACTGACCCCCTCAGCCACCACCCCATGGTCGCCGGCCATAACAATCACCGCTTTTCTCTCTACCGGCGGTTGCAGGGAACGGCTCATCCCGGCCAGATCAACGGCCAGATCCATCAGCCGTCCTAAGGCCCAGTGCGGCATAGTTAACTGGTCGAGACGATCTTTAGCTTTTTGACGCCACGATTCATCCTGGCCTTTAATGGAATTTATAGTTTCTTCAAGCAGGCTCATTTTGTCTCCTTTACATTCAGCGGAATACCGCAGATTGACATGATTACTTTATCGGCAGCAGCTGCAATCTCCTGGTTACAACGACCAACCAGATCCCGATAGCGTCTGGCCAAGGCGTTTTCCGGAACGATCCCCAGTCCCACCTCATTGGTAACCATAATTACCACGCCTGATCTTGCCCGACACGCCTCCGCCAGCTTCCGGGCCTTGACGCTAACCGCCTCTTCGTCGAGACTGTTTGCAGCATCGGTAAAGAGCAGATTGTTTATCCACAAGGTCAGGCAATCGATCAGGACCACTTCGGCAGCACCATTGGCGGTCAAAGCCTGTTCCAGATCGACCGTCTCCTCGACGGTCTGCCAACCGGCGCCCTGCCGGTCCAGCCGGTGTCGTTCGATCCGTTGCCGCATCTCTTCATCGGTAACCGGACAAGTGGCGATAAAGAGTTTTTGGCCCGGCAACGATTCTCCGAGCTGCTGGGCATGGCGACTCTTACCGCTCCGGGACCCACCGGTTATCAAAATAATTTCAGCCACTTACACACACCTCACAAATTGAAACCGGCTAGAACCCCGCCTTCAGGGAAATAGTCAATCACCGTCAACCGGGCCGGCTTAACATCAAACAGCAGGTAATTACGGGCCGGCAGCCTCAAGAGATGACAGATCAGGGCCCGCACCACCCCGCCATGGGCAATAACCAGGACCGTCTCTTCCTCACAGGCTGCCAATTTATCCCCGGCCACCTGGACCCGTTTCAGAAAATCACCAGTGACCTCC
>DAOVJK010000053.1 GCA_030673265.1 Pseudomonadota bacterium
CAACAATCTGAAAATCCCCAATCAAACCGGCACGTTAAGGCTACCAACCCCGATGATGAACATCATCAACGGCGGCGAGCACGCCTCCAACAATCTCGACATCCAGGAGTTCATGATCGTCCCCCATCTGCAGGCATCTTTTGCCGAGAATCTCCGGGCCGGAGTCGAAATATTCCACCATCTGAAAAAAGTCTTGGCTGCCAAAAACTTTTCAACCAACGTTGGTGACGAGGGCGGTTTTGCCCCCAACCTTGGTTCACATGAAGAGGCGATAGAACTGATCCTGACCGCCATTGAAAAAGCCGGCTATCAACCAGAAGCACAGATATCACTGGCCCTGGATGCCGCCAGTTCTGAATTTTACCGCGACGGACGCTATGAAATGCGGGGTAAAAGTTATTCGGCCGAGGGGATGATCGACTACTATGCCAAACTGGTTGAAAAGTATCCGATCTATTCAATCGAAGACGGCCTGGCCGAAGCCGATTTCTCCGGTTGGACCAGACTGACGGAAGCCCTTGGCGACCGGATCCTTGTCGTCGGTGACGACCTCTTCGTAACCAACAAAAAAATCCTGCAAACGGGAATCGACCATCATCAGGCCAACGCCATCCTGGTCAAGGTCAACCAGATCGGTTCCTTAACCGAAACCTTCGAGGCCCTGGAACTGGCCTTCACCAACAATATGCGGGCCATTATCAGCCATCGTTCCGGAGAAACAGCCGATGCCTTCATCGCCGATCTGGCAGTGGCCAGCGGCGCCGGTCTGATCAAAACCGGCTCGGCCAGCCGCTCCGACCGGTTGGAGAAATACAACCAGTTGTTGAGGATCGAAGAGCAGTTGGGCGACAAAGCCGTATTCGATCCGGTCAGATAACCTCCACACCCCGAAAAACCTGCCTCGCTATTTGACAGCATCGACAAGGCCAAAGTCAGAAGCTATAATATTGGCTAAGACCTTGAATCCTTCAAATCAAAGAGATTGACAAGTTATACGGCACAAGATTTGGGAGGATAAACACAGCGCCATAAAGACTGAGCCTTCAACGATTATGATCATATTCTTTAATGTCTGGCAAAAACCTTAATTTTATTCTCTTGAATCATGGTCACCTTTTGGAGGTATAATCAGATAAGGTCGAAAGAAGAGCAAGAATAATCCCAGACAGGGGGTTGATCATGATGGCTGAAAACAAACTGATGCAGGTGAAGGAATTACTCCTCCGGCAACGGCTGGAGATCTTCCAGCGAAAGCAGCGGCTGGAAAATAATTGGGATGAATTGAGCGAGCGGGAGATCGAGATGGAGGAAACCGCCCAAAAGGGAGCCCTGGCCGAGATCTACGAGCAGCTCGACGAACAAGAACAGCAGGAGATTGAGACAATCGACCTGGCCCTGGACAAGATCGACAGTGACAGCTACGGGATCTGCGAGGAATGCCTGAAACCGATCACCCCGGAACGACTGGCACTGCTTCCGGCGACACCTTACTGTATAGCCTGTTCGTTAAGCCAGGACAAGAGCCCGAAAGTTCCGCCAGCCAGCATCTGACAGGAGCACCTTGTAATAAAACGCAGCGGCGTCATTGCCGCGACAAAACAAGAGAGGTTTGCCATGGGTCAAAAAATGGGACGAAGAGATCGACTGATCAAGGAAGAACGTCACGATGCCTACCAGGAAAAAGGCAAATTACCGGAACCAACGGTCTGTCGCGAGTGCGGAGCTGTGTACATTGAGGGCCGCTGGTCATGGTGGGAGGCAACGGCGAAATCCCATGCCATCGTCTGTCCGGCCTGCCAACGGATCAAGGATAAATTCCCAGCTGGTTATCTTGAAATAAAAGGCGCCTTTTTCGACAGCCATCGCGAGGAGATAGAAAATTTGATCCACAATATTGAGAAAAAGGAAAAGACAGAACATCCAATGGAGCGAATAATGGCCATCTCAGCGGCAGAAGGCCACACCCTGATAACAACCACCGGCATCCATCTGGCCAGGCGGCTTGGCGATGCCTTGAAGCATGCCTATCAGGGAGAGCTTGATTTCACTTACAGTGATGCGGCCAAAATCATTCGCCTGACCTGGAACCGGGCATAACATCTCCCTTTTCATTGGCTTGATATATTTGATCCGCTGGGAGGTTGAGGATTTATTAAGGGGGGTTGCTGAAAGGGTCTTTAAAGAAATTCTCAAACATTTGCTTCCTTATAAACACGAAATGCCCCGGCATCGAAAACTATGTTCGCCTGGCCCTTTCCTCAACAAGCTCGGCAAATTCATACTTATTGCCAAAATTGTCGTAGAGTTCTGCACCCGTCGCCTCAATATACTTTTCAAGCCTATGGATCTTATCCACAAGTTCGGTGAAGGAGGCAACAACCGCATTACCTTTTGCATGGATTTTGACATCTTTCGCAACAATAGTCCTTCTGGCAACTACAACCAGACCGTCATCGCTAATGATCTCTGCTTGGTTGATATTGCACATCTTGTCGATTATGGCATTTCTAACGGTGGAATTGTTAATGCTAAGATAATTCCTCTCCGTCTTACCCAACAATATTGAATCAAGAACTTCGGAGTTGCGCACTTCTACTCCCGGAGAAAAGATAGAGCCGTTTACGACAGAATTTTTCAGGGAAAATTTACCGGATGTAAAGTAGCTCAAATTATTGGAAGAATAGAAATTAGGATCTCCAACTGAGCCGATAGGATTCATCCGATCGCCAAATATATCGGGATTCCTGTTCAGGAAAATTGACCGGCAGGTTTCGTACAGGGCCTTGGGTTCGCCAACATCGGCCCAAAATCCGTCAAAATTAAAAACTTGGACGTTAATTTGCCCCTCTTCAATCATATGGGGGATGATATCGCCGCCTATATCAAAATTAGATTTCCCTTCCCGTCCCCTTTGCTGATCGGCCTCAAGAATTCGTTGCCAAAGCCTGAGGGGTGCAAAATAGATCCCCATACTGGCATCAAACTCATCTTGGCCAGGCTGAAGTTCCGACTGCGAAGGTTTCTCAACAAATTTTCTAACCTTGGTACTCCCCTCCTCCGTTTCCAGGATCCCAAACCGGGAAGCCTCCTCGCGGGGAACTTTTTGGGTAAAGACAATAAAGGTGTCATCGCCGTAGACTTCGGGAAAGATGCTAAAGAGTTTTTCGAAATCATAGGAATAGATATGATCTCCTGAAAGCCCCAAGACGTACTCGCGCTGATGCTTGGCCCCTATCTGCAGGGCGTCATAAAAGGCATCAGCGGTTCCTTTATAGCGTGTGGCATTATCCCGATTATGGTGGGGACCAATAACATCTATCTTTTTATAATGGCCAAATTCGCTACCGTACGTCTCTGCATAAAAGGCCTCCAGACTAAACGGCAGATACTGGCTTGCCAGCAAGACTTTGTCGATTCCGCAATTAAGTGCCGCCGAGGTTGAAAATGAGGCGAGCATGGTCGGGCCGACCATCACTGCCGGCTTAGTTCGATACAAAGTAAGGGGACCCAGACGACTGCCTTCTCCCCCAACCAGAACTACGGCCAAAACATTGTGAGCCCGAATATATGCAGACACTCTCACCCCCTTGCTGTGGATTCAATCTACCTTGCCATGCCAGCCAACAAACACTACAACGATTCTTAAGAATATCGTCTCACGCTATTGTCTGAATATATCTGCTAAAAAGTTGCCAAGACAAATCCCTTAAGGCCAATCTCTTCTGATTATTCATCACTAAGCATCAAATAATATCATAGCAGGTACAGAGAAGGATAGGAACATCAGATTTTATGGGCAAAATCTCTGCCAAAAAATCCAACCCAGTCATGGTCGGCATCGTTTGCTCGGTAAATGTAAATATAAGATCGAGATTCAACGGAGTTCCCTGGGATACTACAAGGGCTTCTTATTGCTGATTTAAGCCGTAACAGGTAGAAAAAACGACTAAACCACAGTAAGCTGGCAACATATGACCACTAGAAAAGTTTAATTAATCAACTTAAACATCCCTCGCCATAAAATCTTTATACCTGAGCAGAATCTGCAGAGCCGGTCTGATGAGGATGGTACCCACCAGGGCGCCTGTAGCTAATATCCCCAGCGTAATAAAGATCTCTGTTAAACTTGGAAAGTAATCGACAACCTCTCCCATGGGCGAAGGTACGAAGCCGGGGATGATGAGGCCAAAGCCTTTTTCGATCCAAATCCCGCTAAAAAGACAGGTAGCAGCGACCACCAAGTAGCTGGATTTACCTTTGCTCGGATCGAATGCGAACATCAGGGTGCCGAGAATATTGAGAAAGATAGCGGTCCAGATCCATGGAACCAGCGAGTTATGACCTTCCAGGCCAAAAAACAAATATTGGGCCGAAAGGCTGTGATGGGTAAAAGTATAAAACTCTTTAAAAACTTCTGAAAACAACATGATCAGGTTGATAACCGCCGCCACCACAATAATTCTTTTCAGCTTCAGAAAAATTTTTCCATCAACCTGGTAAGCCGTATTTTCCTTGATCGCAATCAGCACCATCATGATCACCGCAGGGCCGGCGGCAAAAGCTGAGGCCAGAAATCTGGGGCCAAGCAGGGGATTGTTCCAGAATGGCCGAGCCGGTAAACCCTGGTAGAGAAAAGCGGTGACCATATGGATAGAAACCGCCCAGAAGATGGACAGGAATATAAATGGCCGGTATTTCCAACCGACTGGTTCCCGGTTGTGGTAATTGCACCAGAGAATGTAAAGCGGCACCAGGGTATTAAGGGCAAGATAACCGTTTAAGACCAGAACGTCCCAGGCGAGGATTGAAGACGGCCAGTTGAAGAGCCCGATCCCGGGGATCAGATGCCAAACCTTCAATGGCCCCCCCATGTCTACCGTAATAAACATCAGACACATCACCAGAGCGCCTACCGCAACACCTTCACCGATGATAACAATTCCGTGAAAATCTTTGTCCTTGTAGACATATGCGGGCAGGATCAACATAACCGCTGCTGCGGCAACACCAACAAAGAAAGTGAAATTGGAAATATAAAGCCCCCAACTTACGATATTTGACATGCCGGTTACGATCAAACCTTCCCGGAATTGATGAAAATAGGCAACACCACCCACTCCCATCACTACAAACAAGGTGACAAGATAAATCCTGAATGCGGGTCCCCCTGTCAGAGACCAGCGCAGGCAGTCTGACAAGAAAGCTGCTATTCCTTTGTTCGGGCTTGTCGTCATAGGGCTTTCCTCATTTTTAGTGCCTTATAAGTTGCGTTGCGGTATTTTTATGCTTGGTAGCAGGGTAACAGCAGCTAACGATCCACACCCTGCCAAAACTAAGTAACGTGGACCATCGTTTTGAAGTGTCAGTCCATGAAATACCAGAATTTCGGATCAGTACCCAACTCCTCTTTGAATCGAAAAACCTTTTTGTTCTCCAGAACAAAACGAATTTCACTGTCCGGATCCAGCAGGTTGCCAAAGACTCTGGAACCGGTAGGACAGGCCTCAGCACAGGCCGGCAGCTTGCCATCGCGGGTTCTCTGAATGCAAAAGGTGCATTTTTCCATAACACCTTTCATGCGCATGCGGTTGCCCAGATAATGCTGCTTTTTGGTAATCTCTTCTCTCGGAACCTCGGGTTCACCCCAGTTAAATCGCCGCCCCCAATATGGACAGGCCGCCAGACAATAGCGGCAGCCGATGCACCAGTCATAATCAACAACAACGATCCCGTCAGGCTCTTGCCAGGTGGCTTTGGTCGGGCAGGCTTTTATGCAGGGGGCATTTTCACAATGGAAACATTGCACCCCCATGTAAAATTTATTATCCACCGGCACTTCATGGAAGTATTTGCCCTCGCCTGAAGTCGGGTCCAGTTGGCCTGGCTCCATTTCAAAAAGGCGGATATATTGGGTCTTGGACTTGCGATCCAGATTATTTTCTTTGACGCACGCTTCCACGCAGTCCATATATCCCTTACAACGGGAAATATTGAAGGCATAACCGTAGAGCACTCTTTCCAAGGGCTCCTGAGTGGAAACCTTTACATCCAGGTCATAGCGAAGCTTAGCCAGTTTTTCGAGGCGGGCGACGGTCTCGTCCTTTTCTTCCTGGGTCATCAAACGGTAGTTGGTCTTAAAGTACTCCTCCCATTTCAGCCCCATTTCCTCTGCCGTTGCCGAATCGCCACAGCCGCCGGTTACCAGCCCGGCAGAACCGGCCGCAGCAGCTAGGGACAACCCCTTCATAAACGACCGGCGAGTACTTTTCCGCTTGATCGGGTCGTCCTTTTTTATCTGGCCTTCTTCTTTGTTCCTGTTATCCATAAGAGACCTATTCGTCTAGAGGCAAAGAGTACGTTTCCGGCATTTTTTTGGCAAAGGCCGGAGAGTGAGGGTTGTGGCAGCTGGTACAGTTTCGCACCACCCGCTCACCAGCCCAGTAAGTTTCGCGTTTGCCATGGGCACCGCCTATCCAGTCGCGCTTTTGCCGGAAATGACATTTACCGCACAGTTGATAGCTGTGGTCGAAATCAATTTTACGCCCTTGCGAGTCAACCAGAAAATCGCGTTCTTTTTCATGATGACATTCAATGCAAATCAGCGCATCACCAGCTCGACCATGGTTAATCCTTATATCACTATGGGTGAACAAAACCCCATCCTGAGCCAGCATAGGCTTCTCGGTGTGACAGACACTGCAGCGGAAACGGCTTATAAATTCTTTCCGGGCAAGAACTCTGAACTCACCGCCCTGATAAGACTCTTTTGCTGCCACCGTTTTAAGGGTGAGTTGTTGAACAGACTCAATCTCCATACTATCGAAAGGTTCCTCGGCGCCATGAATCCTCTCCAGAACAGATCCCTGCCCCGCCATAACCGCAGGGCATGTCAACAGAGCCGCTCCCAGCAAGAGAAAAAACAGACCTGAACCATAGGCTAATATCTTCATAATGGCTCTATTGTCCCGGTTCTTGGTTTCGCTGAAACTCTTTTTTGAGTCCAGAGGTAGCCATAGACACATGGCACTGGCGGCAATTGCCACGAGAAGCATGTTCAACCCGGATTTCGGCCACGGCAGCCGGACCGGCATGGCAGGCTAAGCAATCTTTCCGGAGCTGCAAGCTGTGGGGAATTGCCGGCGGTGAGCCACCCAGTTGAGATCTTCCCAGTCTGGGAGGACTGATCGATTGCCAATCGATTTCGACAAAAAGATCTTCTGTCCGCCGGGGCACATGACATTGAAAACAACTCTCATTTTCCGGATGCGGGGTGACAGGTGCATAAGCATCCTGCCCAGCATCATAGCCTCCCCTGCCGTGACAGGCGAGACAGTTGGAATTATCATCCTTATAGAAAAACGGTACCGCATGGGGAATGCGGGGTGGTGACCCCGGATATTGGCGGAGTTCGTAAAAGGTGTTCAAATTCCGCCTGCCGTCGGTTCCGGTCAGCGCCGCCAACGAGGTATCGTTATATCTGTTAAAGATCTTTTCGCCATCTGAATCAAAGCCTTGGGGGATATCAGGCGCGCCAGCTACCGGCAGTGCCATAAAGGCTCCGAATAAGCAGATAGCGGCAAAACTGAAAACAAATCTGCCGATATTTTTATCTGCTTTTTTCATCACACTTTCTCCAGCCGGACTGCGCATTTTTTATAATCTGCCTGCTTAGAGATCGGGCAGAAAGCATCGAGAGTAACTTCGTTGATCAAGTAGCTTTCATCGAAAAATGGTACAAATACCGTGCCACGGGGCGGCACCCCGCGTCCATTGATGGAGGCTTTCATCGTCACCGTACCTCGTCGCGAAACGATCTTTACTTTCTCGCCGTTCACCACCCCGAGATCCATCGCATCTTCAGGATTTATTTCCACGTAGGATTCAGGCATGGCTTCATGGAGGATCGGCACCCGGCGAGTCATTGAGCCGGTGTGCCAGTGCTCGATAACCCGGCCGGTACAGAGCCAGAAATTGTATTCCTGATCAGGTGACTCGGCGGCAGGCTCATAGGGCCGGGCCCAGATCCAGGCCTTGCCGTCTTTTTTACCGTAAAAGTCAAACTTAGAACCTTTTTTACAGGCCGGATCATACTTGGGGTTGAATCTCCACCTGGTTTCTTTACCGTTAACAAAGGGCCATTGGACACCGGAGCGGGCCTTCAGCACTTTGTATGACGCCATATTGTGCTTCGGGTTGTCGTGAAAGCGCCGGTACTCTTCCCAGAGCGGGCCGATATAGTCATCTTTGCTCCAGGGGAATTGCTTCTTAAAGCCAAGCCTTCTGGCAACTTCGATGATCTGCCAGGTGTCTGACATTGCCTCGCCGGGTGGTGGTACGATCTCGTCGAAATGCTGGGTCCTTCGTTCTGAGTTGCCATACATCCCTTCCTGTTCGATCCACATGGCGGCCGGGAGGATAACATCGGCAATATCGGTGGTCGGGGTGGGGTAGACGTCTGAGACTACAACAAAGCGGTCCTCCCTTAGAGCGCCGTTCCGGTAGCGGTTGAGATTCGGCATGGTGACCATCGGGTTGGTAACCTGGATCCACATGAACCTGATATCGCCTCGATCGAGGGCCCGGAACATTTCCACGGTATGATAAGTGGGTTTCGGGTCAATGGAGCCGGCCGGCAGATCCCATATTTTCTCTGCCTTTTCGCGGGCTTTTTGTTTCATGACCACGCCATAAGGCAGTTTGTGGGTCAGGGTCCCGACCTCGCGGACGGTACCACAGGCACTGGGCTGACCGGTGAGGGAGAATGGACTGTTGCCCGGGGTGGATATCTTGCCGGTTAGGAGGTGGATGTTGTAGACCAGATTGTTGATCCAGGTACCCCGGACATGCTGGTTCATACCCATGCACCAGAAGGAGGTAACCTTCTTGGTGGGGTCACCATAAAGGGAGGCCAGGTACTTGATGTCTCTGGCCGAGACCCCGGAGATCTTTTCCACCTTCTCGGGGGTATAATCCTTGAGGAAATTTTTGTAGTCCTGAAAAGATATATCTTCGGGTTTATCTTTAAAACTAAAATGATCTTCCGTGCCATAACCGATGTTGGTTTTGCCCTTATGGAAGGTCGTATGGTTTTTGATGAAAGATTTGTTCACCCAACCATTGCGAATGATCTCGTAGCAGATGGCATTCGCTATTGCCAGATCAGTATTTGGTATGAACAGGATCGATTTGTCGGAGGCCTGACTGCTTCTTGTGGTTCTGGTGGCCAGATCGATGATGGTTACATCTTTCTTGCGTTTGCGGCTGGCCAGCATCCTGGAAAAGAGCACCGGGTGCATTTCCGCCATGTTATTACCCCAGGTCACCATCACATCGGCATGCTCGATATCCTCATAGCAGCCCATCGGTTCATCGATACCAAATGAGGTCATAAAACCGGTTACCGCGCTGGCCATGCAGAGTCGAGCGTTCGCCTCTACATTATTGGTACCCAGGCACCCCTTGAACAGTTTGGAAGCGACATAACCATCCGGAATAGTCCATTGTCCGGAACCATACATGGCAACGGAATCCTTGCCATGTTTATCGATCGTCTCTTTGATCTTTGCCGCAATAACATCAAGAGCTTCCTTGATCGGGACTGTAACCATTTTCCCATTTTTACGAACCTTGGCTTTGGTGAGCCGGTCTTTACCGTACAGGGCCTGGACGGAATGATAACCCTTTATACAACACAAACCCTTATTGACACTACAATTCGGGTCACCTTTTACGGCGACGGCCCGATCACCGGAAACACCCACCAGAACCCCACAACCAGTCCCGCAAAAACGGCAGGGGGCTTTTTGCCAGGATATCATCCCGGAGGCACCCTCCAGTTTTTTCCAGCCGGCGAAACTGACACCCGGAAACAGAGATGCTGCAGTAGCCATCGCACTTGTAGCCGCAGCAGATTTAATAAATGACCTTCTATTGACCTTCATAACCATCTCCTTCTCCCAGTGGTTGTTCGTCGTTATAGCCAAATGTCATACTTAATGATTCAAGGGTTGGCAGATTTTCAAGTTGCGCGTGTAATTCTTTGTCGGTGTTCTTGTCGGGAGTGTCAGTGACAAGGACCAGGATATCTTCATTATCGGCTGGAAAGGCCTCACAATATTCCATGGAGTTAAGGACCTTGAGTAGTTCATTTTTTGCTCCGGATCTTGGTATGGCTACGTAACTCAGAACAGGCATGGCGCCTCCATTTGACAGATAAACCGTTATCTACTAAACATCAGGAACACTCTGGAAAGTGTTGTTTTGCAACACACAAATTCATTGTATGTATTGTTCGTCGCAAAAAGCAAAAAAAAAAAAACAAATCTAAATTTCCTTGTCTGAAAGACGCCAACAAAGGTGATCACCATCCTTGTTAAACAGTAAAGGTCAGACAGGAATTGATGCTTCCCCTGGCTAATTTGCATATTATGTGCCAACGAGATAAAACGTAAAAACAAGGATACAACACTACCACTGTTACCATGTGGTAGCAGTAGCGGGGCCCTAGCGCTACTGCCTGGTAACAAGACAGTGGAAAAAGATTCGGGTAAAAAGTGATTCTGGATGTTGAGCCCTGCAAAGGCTGTATCGACGGACATTGCTTAAATGCCATTTGCAAAAGGATGGCCCGAATCGTGCTATAGAATCCGGCAGCAGCACCAATCATCGGGAGGCCCCGGTGATCGCCTGCAGGAGGAAACAATGTTTGGACTCGGTACTCCAGAACTGATCGTTATACTTTCAATTGCCTTTCTGGTTTTCGGCGGTAAAAAGCTACCTGAACTTGGCGCCGGCCTTGGCAAAGGCATAAAATCCTTTAAAGAAGGATTGAAAGAAACAGAAAGTGCAGTTATAGAAAACAAAGAATCATAAAAATCATCCTCCGAGCCAAAAGACCTACGTCAACGATACGGTCTTCGGCCGATAGGGTGTGGCTGGAAACGGCCTCGCCTCCCGTGTTTGGAAAGGAGATCACAATGTCACTGAAAATCCGTTCTGTTCCTCCGGAGGTTTCTCCGCCTGGGCGTTCATCCCTGGTTGACAACCAAGGCCGTCCGATCACCTATTTGCGTCTAGCCATCACCGACCGCTGCAACCTGCGCTGCCGTTACTGCCGGCCTGAGAGCGGCGTACCCTTTATCCCCCATGCTGAGATCCTCTCTCTGGAGGAACTGGAACGAGTGAGTTCAATTTTCTGCGCTCTGGGTGTCAGCAAGATTCGGATAACCGGCGGGGAACCATTTTCAAGACGGGGCTGTCTCGATTTCCTCAGGCGACTCAAACGGATTAACGGGTTGAAAAATCTGCATATCACAACCAACGGAGTGAAGACCTCAAGGTATCTGGATGATCTGCAAGAGATCGGGGTTGCCGGGATCAACCTGAGTCTGGACACCCTCGACCCCCGCCGTTTCAACACGATCACCAGAAGAGATTATCTCGACGGGGTTCTTGAAACCCTCCACGGCACACTTGACCGTAATATCCCCCTCAAGGTCAACAGTGTAATCCTGTCTGACACCAATAATGATGAGATCATCCGGCTTGCCACTCTGGCCAGAGACTATCCCATCAGCTTACGCTTTATTGAAAGGATGCCCTTTTCCGGCACAGAGAAGTCGGATAATCTCAACGGTGCGGATCTTTACCAACGACTGCACACCATATTCCCTTCACTTGCGGAAAACTCATCGATTTCACCGACCACGGCCCGCGTCTTTTCGCTTCCCAACTACAAGGGCCAACTCGGGATTATCCAGGGCTACTCAAGACTTTTCTGCAAAACCTGTAACAAGGTGCGCATCACACCTGAGGGTATGCTCAAAACCTGCCTCTATGATAACGGAGCCCTGGATCTGAAAATGCTCCTCCGTAGCGACAGGAATGATCTGGAAATCGGCGAGGCCATTACCGCCTCTATCAAGAACAGATTTATAAACGGCCATGAAGCAGAACGGTTATCTGAGCGGTTCGAAGAGCCATCCATGTCAGTTATAGGGGGATGACAATAATGACCGAGCTTGTCATATTTATGACATCGCTTCTCGTCATTTTTGACATGATAGCATTTATCAATGCATCGCTTGGCGGATACATTCTTTTAGCGTTCAAGAGCGTGAGCAAATCCGGAATACGGATTCAGATACCCTGCTGCCATAGTCAATCAAATTATTTTTATGAGGTAAAAATAAATGGGTCATGTAGAAGCTGTTTGTACCAGCCACAAGAAAGGAATTGTTAAAAAAGCCCAACCGGAAATAATTTGCAAACAGGGCTGGGGAATCGAAGGTGATGCCCATGCCGGTGATTGGCATCGACAGATCTCGCTCCTGGCCGGAGAAAGTATCGATACCGTCAAAGAAACATTGCCAACATTAAAGGATGGCGCCTTTGCTGAAAATATTATCACCAGGGGAATTGAACTTACAGCCCTTAAGATCGGGGACTGCCTGAAGGTTGGATCTGACGTCTTACTTGAGATCACCCAAATCGGCAAAGAGTGTCATAACAGCGGCTGTGCGATCAAAAAGGCCACAGGTGACTGTATTATGCCCAAGGAAGGGCTTTTCAGTAAAGTTATCGAGGGGGGAATAATAAAAACTAAAGATTCAATTTGTCTTATCAAGTGAAGTGAAGTGACATTTTAGAAATATTGTTTACTTTTTGCAAAGTAGCTCTTAAGGAAACTCAGCTATTTTTACAGGGAGGAGTTACTTTCTTCTCATGTAAATGGCTGTCAGCTACAGCGTTTAGTCGTGGGCAAGCATTTGTTCAAACATTTCGCCCAGCTGCCAAATGAAACATCAGAAAATTACGCACTGTCTCTTTGGAAATTATATCACCAGCCTGCATGGCAACTAAACCATCACCTTTGTCGCGAGTCTCCACAGCTATAAGAACAGTTTTTTACCTTCAGCCCCGCGACAGGTTTTCCACCAACATAGGCATCGTCAGATTCCATCACATTCTTAAGCCGCTAGCCCGCATATTTCACCAGTCGAAATGCCCGGTAGCGAAAAGCCCGATAGGCAAAGTATGATGTTTTCAGCAGGTAAGCGACCAGAGGGAGACTCCGATACTTTAGTATGCTGAAAGCCTTATACAGCAGATTCTGTACAATACCCCCCTGAGGGGTGCTATACGGATATGTCGGCTGGCCCGCAGGGTGAGTAGTTTCGAAGTCTGCGCTATCTGAAAAACAACCCATGTATTTCATTTGGTACAAACTGTGACCTTGATATTACCACAACAAACCAAAGGTTTAACACACAAG
>DAOVJK010000041.1 GCA_030673265.1 Pseudomonadota bacterium
CGCCAGCTCAGCCCGGCCCAAGATGGCATTGATCAGGCCCTGGAGGAACTGCGCCGGATAACCAGACCCGGTTCTAATATTTTTATCATCAGCGACTTTCAGGGATTGAGCGAAGAGGGAATTAAGCATCTGCACCTCCTGAGCAAACATAATGATATCTCTGCGGTTCGGGTCTACGACCCCCTAGAGCAGGACCTCCCCGCCAATGGCTATTACAGTATAACCAATGGCGAGCAGCGTTTTGCCCTGTACACCGGCGACCATAAACTGCGCCGCCGCTACCGGCAAATATTCCAGGAGAAGGGCGAGACCCTTGGCAAGTTGCTGGGCCCGATGGGTATTCCCCTCATACCGCTGTCCACGCTGGATTCTCCCCTCTATTATTTCCGACAATTACTGGGGGCCAAGCGATGAATGGTCCCGATCCGTTAGCCCAGTTAAGGGATATCCATCTGCCTGATCCCGTGGGTTGGTGGCCGCCGGCGCCCGGTTGGTGGCTGCTTGCGATGGTCGTTCTGGCTATTATTGCGGCGACTACCTATTTTATTAGCCGGTATATTCGCCGGAATCGTTACCGCAAGGAGGCCCGGCAAGAACTGCAACGACTGAACGCAGAGCGGCTCGGACACAGTACACGGCATACCGTTGAGCAGCTTGCCATGCTTTTGCGGCGGGTTGCTATCCAGACCTGTGGCCGAGTGGCGGTTGCCCCGTTGGTTGGTCAAGCATGGCTGAAGTTCCTCGACAGTAAGGGCGAAACCGATCAGTTTACGGCCGGGCCGGGCAAGGTGCTGGGAGAGGGTCACTATCAGCCGACGGTTGAGGCCGACCTGGACCAGTTGTTCCCGTTGGTCGAAAAATGGATCAGGAGGAGCAAGAAATGTTGACCTTCCTCTGGCCATGGGCCTTTTGGCTGCTACCGCTGCCGCTGCTGACGTTTATGTTGATCCCCAGAATCAGAAAACAGGAGGCGGCCCTGTTCGTCCCATTTTATAATGATGTCCTCTCCTTTGATCAGCAAAATGAACTTTCATCTGGCGCCAGTATTGGCAAAGGGCTGCTCCTGTTACTGATCTGGATTCTTCTGGTCGGTTCCGTAAGCAGGCCGCAATGGGTAGGGGAACCGGTGGCCCTGCCGACGGTCGGTCGTGATCTGATGCTGGCCGTTGATATTTCCGGCAGTATGCAGGCTGAAGACATGTTTATCGGCCGAGAGCAGGTGACGCGCCTTGTTTTGGTCAAGAAGGTGGTCAGCGAGTTTATTGAGCGGCGCATTGGTGACCGGGTCGGGCTGTTACTGTTCGGCACCGAGGCCTATATTCAAGCACCAATGACCTTTGACCGGCAGACGGTCACGACCCTCTTGGTTGAGGCCCAGATCGGTTTTGCCGGGGAAAAGACCTCAATCGGCGATGCCATCGGTCTGGCGGTTAAACGACTCAAGGAACGGTCCGATGATAACCGGATCCTGATTTTATTGACCGACGGCAGCAACACCGCCGGCAGTGTTGAACCGTCGACTGCAGCCGAGTTGGCGGCCAAGACCGGGGTGAGGATCTATACCATCGGAGTGGGGGCGGATGAGATGATGGTCCGCGGATTTTTCGGCGGCACTAGGCGAGTTAATCCTGCCGCCGATCTTGATGAAGAGACTTTGCGGAAAATCGCCGACTTGACCGGCGGCAAATATTTCCGGGCCCGAAATACCGATGAGCTTGAGGAAATCTACCAGCTGATTGATGAACTGGAACCGGTCCAGCAGGAGAGTGAAATATTCCGGCCGGTCAAAACGCTTTTTTATCTGCCCCTGGCCGGGGCTCTGCTCTTGAGCTTTTTATTTGGCTTATTTGTGACGGTAAAGTTGAGACCAGAAAAAAGGGAGGGGTTCTAAGTGGATTTTATCCCGGCAAATTTTCATTTTCTGCGGCCCCTCTGGTTACTGGCAGTCATCCCGGCTGTCGTACTGTTCCTGGCAATTCGCCGTTCCCGGGCCCACTCCAGTCGATGGGATAAAGCCATCGACCATTCATTGCTGCCGTATCTGCTGGACGGTGAGTTGGGCAAACGTCGTAGATGGCCTGTGATTATCTTATTGATAGCCTGGTTGCTGGCCAGCTTAAGCCTGGCAGGGCCGGTCTGGGAAAAGTTACCCCAGGCCGTGCAAAAGAAGGAAGATGCCCTGGTAATTATCCAGGACCTGTCCCTGTCGTTTTATGCCAAGGATTTATCGCCAAACCGGCTGACCCGAAGCCGCCATAAGCTGCTTGATATTCTGCAGAACAGACAGGAGGGCACCACGGCCCTGATCGTCTACTCCGGGGATGCCCATGTGGTTGCCCCCCTGACCGATGATACCAATACCATCGCGGCGATGGTCCCGGACCTGTCGCCAGCTATTATGCCAAGCTTTGGCAGCAACCTTCAGGATGCGGTTAGCCTGGCCCTGAGGCTTTTCAAGGACGGCACGGTCAGTAGTGGCAGAATCCTGCTTCTTACCGATGAGGTTGCCCGGGAAGACATCAGCAAGGTTGCCAAGCTCCTGGACGGTAAGAATATCGTTTTGTCGATCCTGGGTGTTGCTACGGAGGATGGCGGGCCGATTCCGAAGAGTGATGGCGGTTTTCTGAAAGATGAGCAGGATAATATCATCGTTCCCCGGTTGAATCGGGCGGTCTTGCATGATTTGGCCCTGAAAACCGGCGGTCGTTATAGTGATCTGCAACTGGACGATAGCGATTTCAACTATCTGCTGGCCGCAACCTCGCTGGTGCCACAGCAAGATCAGTACCGCCGGATTGACCGCGAATTCGATCAATGGCAGGAGCAGGGCCATTGGTTGGTTCTGTTGATCCTGCCCTTTGCTTTATTGGCTTTCCGTAGGGGCTGGATCATTGGTTTGGTCATGGTCCTTTTATTATCGAGCAGCGAGGCCCAGGCCATGGACTGGCAGGATCTGTGGCTGCGTAAAGATCAGCAGGCGGCAAAAGCCCTGGCGGACAATGATCCCCAGAAGGCGGCCGAGCTTTTTAAATCTCCCCAATGGCAAGGAGCCGCCGAGTATCGGGCCGGCAATTTCGATGGGGCGGTCGCGGCTTTTGATGAGCTTGATGGTGCCGATGACAGTTACAATCTCGGCAATTCTCTGGCCAGGCAAGGCCAGCTTGATGAGGCCCTTAAGGCCTACGATAAAGCCCTGCGACTCAACCCTGAGATGGAGGATGCCAGTGTCAACAGGGAGTTGGTCGAGAAATTGATCAAGCAACAGGAGCAGCAGCAAGAGCAGGGTGAAAACCAGGAGCAGGAGTCGGGAGATCAGCAGCAAAGCCCGGAGAACGCTGAACAGGGCCAGAAGAACGGAGCAGATGGCCAGGAGCAGGATCAGGACCAAGATCAGGCCCAGCAGAAAGAGCAGGGTGAAGAACAGGGTGAGCGGCAGGATGAAGCCGCCCCGGCTGATGCACAGCAGGGTGAAGATCCCGCCAAGGATGAGCAGCAAGGCCGGCAGGGGGAAAAAGATGAGCAGGCCGGAGACTCCAAGGATCGTTCTGCCGGGCAGCCGGAAGAAGAGGGTGATCAGGAACAGCCACCGCCTGAACAAAGCCAGTTGCCGGAAGATCAGATGAGCGCTGAAGAACAGCAGGCCCTTGAACAATGGTTGCGCAAGATTCCAGACAACCCCGGCGGGCTCCTTAAACGTAAATTTGAGTACCAATCTCGGCAGAACCCGGACCGAAATCGCCAACAAACCAAGAAAATATGGTAACCGGAATATGAGAAAAATATATATAGCAATTTTGATCTGTCTGGCGGCTTTGCTTTGCTCTTCATCTGCCTTGGCCCAGCTTTCGGCGACGGTCGATAGAGACCAGATTGCTTTGGATGAAACCCTGAACCTGACCATCAGCAAAGATGGCAGTTCCTCCATTGCCGCGGCCGACCTGCAACCTCTGGAAAAGGACTTCCGGATTATGGGCCAGAGCCAGGGCAGCAATGCCCAGTTCATCAACGGCTCAGTATCGTCATCCTTTACCCTGAATCTGGTGCTCGCTCCCAAACGGGCCGGGAAACTTGAGATCCCACCGTTATCAATTGGTAAGGAGAGGACTGAGCGGCTGTATATCAAGGTAGTTACCCAGGCCCAGCCGAAGACCAGAGCAGATAACGCGCCGCTTTATCTCGAGACCGATCTCAGTGCACGGACGGTTTTAGTGCAGTCGCAGCTTATCTTCACCTTGCGAATCTTCTGGGCAGTTGAGGCCAATATCTCGGAACCGACCGATCCGCAACTCAAGGATGCCTTAATGGAACGGCTGAACGACGCTACTTTCAATAAAGTTGTTGGTGGCCGGTCCTATAAGGTTTTCGAAAGAAAATACGCGATATTCCCCCAGAAGAGCGGGGTGTTGGAAATCCCCCAGATCATCGTTCAGGCGACGGTCCCGACTCGGCAGCGGCGCCGGGATATCTATGGTTTATTTGGTGCCCGGGGCCAGCAGGTCAAGCTGCGTAGTGAGAGCGAAACAGTTACCGTGAAGGAAAAACCGCCGGAGTATCCTGCCGGCGCCGAGTGGCTGCCGACTGACAAATTATCAGTTGCCGAAGAGTGGAGCCATGAACCTGGAGAACTACAGGTGGGCGATTCTGCCACCATAACCATCGCTATGGCGGCCAACGGGTTGTTGGGGGCGCAGTTGCCACCTATTGAGCTGCCCGAAACAGAGGGGGTCAAGCTTTATCAGGGGAAGGCTGAGGTGCAAAACCTTACCAACTCCGAGGGAGTAACCGGGATCAGAAAAGAGAGTATCGCTCTTATTCCAATCCGGGCCGGGAAGGTGGTGTTGCCGGAGATCCGGGTGCCCTGGTGGAATAAAAAACAGCAGAAGGTGGAGTACGCGGTAATCCCGGCCAGGCAATTGTTGATAAGGGACCTTCCGGCGAAAAGCAGCAAAACTACTAAGACTACCTCACCATTAGGCAATTCAGAGGAGCTGGCCGGCTCTACGGCACCTCTAGTTCCCTCCAGGTCTGTATCTGAGTTTAATAAGCCCTTGCTGGCGCTTTGTGCGGTCCTTTTCCTGGCCTGGTTGATAACCATGGTTATATTGTTAAGGAGTAGGCGCCAGCTGCGAGTTCTTCTTGCTGATGGAGGCCTGGCGGTGAAAAATACCAACGATATTAATGAGAGCGAGGCCTTCAGGAAGTTTGTCTATGCCTGCCGAAGTAATGATCCCGTTCGAGCCCGAAAAGGTGTAGTCGATTGGGCCAGGGCCCGGTGTCCTGAGGCAGGGGTGCAGACCGTCGCCGATCTTGCTATGGTCTTTCCTGACTCCAAGCTAACGGCTCTGGTGGCTCAAATAGACACGATCCTCTATAGTCAAGGCAAGGAAGCGGCTGACTGGCGCGGGAAAAATTTGCTGGATACGGTAGAGGAAATCCGCAAGACGGCTAAAAAAAAGAAAAGTAACAAGTCGGCATTGGCGAAACTTTACAATTGAGAGCAGATAAACCTGAAAGGTTAAAGGCCCAGGTGTCCAGTCAGGAGTTACATGTTGTCATGTTGCCCGGAAGGAGCGGAGCCTGTTCAGGAGTATAAAAGCCATGCTGCGTAAACGATTGGTCGGAGTCGAGTTAAATCCCATAGGTTAATATGGAGAAATTCTTTCGTCAGCAGCTCTTGTCTGACACTGCCCCAGGATTCAATCCTGGCCCCGGATTTAATCAGTCAGTTGGGATAATCTTAGATATAGCTTGAAATTCAGTTTTATTTTCAGTAAATTACCCAATTCCAGTCTTTGCTGAATAGCAATTCATTTTATTTTATGAGCTATAATGTTTCTACCTCAAGATTACATACAGTCCGGCGAACAGTGCTATCAGTACGATTTATTGTTTTTTTCTCCTGATAAATCGATAGCCTCAGTCCCTCTCAATCGTTTTGGTTCGCGACTTAAGACTTCTCTTACCCAGTTAATCCACTTACTTTTTTTAAGAATTTATATGTTTGTTAAGGAGCTAAAGAATGAGTGCAACAATTATCAGTGGCGTCGAAATCGCCAAGGCCATCCGTGAGGAACTGAAAGGAGAAGTAGCAGAACTTAAAGAAAAACACGGTATAGTTCCCGGTCTGGTGACCATCCTGGTCGGCTCGGATCCTGGTTCTGTATCTTATGTCACAGCCAAGGGCAAGACTGCCCATGCTCTGGGTCTTTATTCTGAACAGATCGATCTGCCGGCAGAGACCGACGAAGAAGAGTTGCTTGGTCTTATCGATAAGTACAATAAAGACGATAAGATTCATGGCATTCTGGTTCAATTGCCTCTGCCCAAGCATATTAACGAGGGCAGGGTTCTTTACGCAATTGACCCCAATAAAGATGTTGACGGATTCCATCCCGTTAATGTCGGCAAGATGGTTCTTGGCGAGCAATGCTTCCTGCCCTGCACCCCGCACGGCATCCTGGAAATGTTGACCAGAAGCGGTATTGAAACCAGTGGTAAGGAAGTAGTTATCCTGGGCCGCAGCAATATCGTCGGCAAACCGATGGCTAACTTGATGCTCCAGAAAAGGCCAGCCGGTAACGCCACCATTACCCTCTGTCACACCAGAACGAAAGATACTGATTTTCATACCAAACGAGCCGATATCCTGATTGCAGCTGTCGGTGTCCCTAATCTTGTCAAAGCTGATCAAGTTAAAGACGGTGTTGTTATTATCGATGTCGGTGTTAACCGGATCGGTATGTCGAAAAGCGGCAAAGCCATCCTGGCTGGCGACGTGGAATTTGATTCAGTGAAAGAGAAGGCTTCCTTCATTACTCCTGTGCCTGGTGGTGTCGGTCCGATGACGATTACCATGTTGATGAAAAACACCGTTCAATCAGCTAAACAGGTAGCAGGTCTCCTTTAAAAGTGCCGGTTGGTTTTCCGATTAGCGCACCTTGATCTTGCTTGTTTTGGTGTTTTCTTTCGGAAATCCCTTTAATTGATAATATTTATCAGCTGTACTCCATGATTGCGGCTGATAAATCTAAAATTATTTTTTAGTCATACCATCGAGAAACGACGAAACTTATTGAGGTACAAGATGGCTGTCAAAAGAAATGGATGTGAAAGCTGTACAGACGTAGCTTGCCCGTCCAGCAAAGAAGTTCTCTCCCAGGATATCGCCAAAAATGTAGTGACTGCCTATGATCGTATAGCGGCACGCGGGGTTTCTGCCTGTCTGTTCGGTTCTACCGGCACATGTTGCCGGCATTGTAACATGGGACCTTGCCAGATCATTGATGGAGTTGAAGAGATGATCGGAGTTTGTGGTGCCACTGCCGACACGGTAGCCTCCCGTAATATAGGCAGGATAGTTGCTTCCGGTACTGCTTCCCATACTGATCATGCCCGGGAGATGGTCAAGGGTTTTATCGCTACGGCCAAAGGTGAGACCGAGCATGAGATTCAAGATGTTGATAAGCTCCATAAGATTGCTGCTATCTTCGATATTGAAATTGAAGGGCGTGACAAGAACGAAATTGCTCTTGAATTGGGCGAGAAAGCCTTGGCCGAATTTGGCAATCAGAGCGAAGATCCTATCACCATGTTGAAAAGGGCTCCGGAAAAACGACAAAAAATCTGGAAAAAACTCGGGATTGAACCACGCGGCTTTGATCGTGAGGTGACCGAGATGATGCATCGGACCCACATGGGTGTTGATCAGGAATACCATAATATAATGTTACAGGCTTCCCGCTGTGCACTGGCTGACGGTTGGGGTTCATCGATGCTCTCCACCGAATTAACCGATATCATGTTTGGTACTCCGGTGCCTCGCCGGGCAACGGTCGATCTTGGCGTTCTCAAAACTGATCAGGTCAATGTCACGGTTCATGGTCATGAGCCGTTGCTGGCAGAATCCCTTTGTATCGCCGCTCAGGAAGAGGATATCCTGGCCCTGGCCAAAAAGGCCGGTGCCAAAGGAATTAATCTGGCCGGAGTTTGCTGTACAGGTAATGAGATTTTGATGCGTCGCGGGATTCCGGTTGCGGCCGGTTTTGTGCAGCAGGAAATGGTTCTGGCTACCGGCGCTGTAGAGGCCATGGTTGTCGATGTCCAATGTGTAATGCAGTCGGTTGCCCAGGTCGCCAAGAATTTTCACACCGACATCATCACTACCAACTACCGGGCCAAAATGCCTGATGCCATTCATATCCAGTTTGAAGAAGAAGATGCCATGGGCAGCGCTAAAGAGATTCTTAAGAAGGCGATCTCAAACTATAAAAAACGCAGTCCTAATGCCTATATCCCCCTAAGTAGCAAGGTTGATGTGGTTGTCGGTTTCAGTCATGAAACAATAAACCATATGCTTGGTGGGACTTTCCGTGCCAGTTATCGGCCTTTGAATGACAATATTATCAATGGCCGGATCCGTGGAGTAGGGGCCATCGTCGGCTGTGATAACTATAAATATCCGGAAGATGCCCATGAGATTATTGCCAGGGAGTTGATCAAGAACAATATTCTCGTCTTGGCCACCGGTTGTGCTGCTACGTCCCTCGGCAAGGCTGGGTTGATGAGGCCGGAGGCAGTTGAGTTTTGTGGCGAGAGCCTGGCCGAGGTCTGTGAGACCGTGGGTATGCCGCCGGTTCTCCACGTGGGATCCTGCGTTGATAACAGCCGGCTGCTTATCGCTCTGTCCGAGATGGTCAGAGAGGGTGGTTTGGGTGATGATATTTCCGATCTGCCCGCCATCGGTACCGCCCCGCTCTATATGAGTGAAAAAGCGGTGGCCATCGGCCAGTATTTTGTTGCCAGCGGTGCCCAGGTCGTTTTCCAGAGCCTGCCGATTAGTGGTGCCAAGGAGTTTGATAAGTACATGACCGACGGGATGATGGAAACCTTCGGAGCGCATTGGAACATTGCCGAAGATCCTAAAGAAATTGCCAAGATCATGATTGCCAAAATCGAGTCGAAGCGAGAAGCCCTTGGCATCAACAAAAAGTCGGAAAGGGTTCTCTTTGATATGGAGATGCGTCGTGACCTTACCAGTGGTTCCGGGGTTGGCGATGTCGGCTGCGGTGGGCAACAACATAATTCCTAAGACAACGCCCGTCGCGATCAAATTATAAGAACAGTTTATTAATTATAGCTTTTAAGGATAAAGATATCAGATGAAATCGGGTAGCCGTTTAGAACGGATTCTAACTTCAGGTGGCTTTGCTGTAACCGGCGAACTCGGACCACCCAAGAGTGGTGATCCGGAAGTTGTTCGTCAGAAGGCACGTCTGCTTAAAGGCAATGTTGATGCCGTCAATATCACCGATTGTCAGACCGCCATTGTCAGAATGTCCAGTATCGGAGCCGGTCTGATCACTCTTTCCGAAGGAGTTGAGCCGGTAATTCAGATGACTTGTCGTGATCGAAACCGGATCGGCATGCAGAGCGATATTCTCGGGGCTTCGGCCTTGGGACTAAAGAATCTGCTTTGCCTGACCGGGGATCATCAGAAATTCGGTAATCATCCTGGATCCAAAGGTGTCTTTGACATGGATTCGATCCAGCTTCTCGGTATGGTCAAGGAGATGCGGGATGAAAAACGATTTCAATGCGGCGAGGCGATCAAATCTCATGAACCTAAGATGTTTCTGGGGGCAGCTGCCAACCCTTTTGCGGAACCTGCTGATTATCGAGCAGCCCGCTTAGGCAAAAAAGTCGCAAATGGCGCTGATTTTGTCCAGACTCAGATCGTCTATAATGTCGAGAAATTTGCCAGGTTCATGGAGATGGTTCGGGATCTTGGCCTTGATGAAAAGGTCTATATCCTCGCCGGAGTAACACCACCCCGATCCCTTGGTATGGCTCGCTACATGAAGAAATTCGTGCCGGGCATGGATGTCCCTGATTCGATAATTAATCGTCTTAAGGGTGCCAGTGACAAGGAAGATGAAGGGATCAATATCTGTGTAGACATCATCAATCAGGTCAAAGAGATCAAGGGCGTATCCGGTGTCCATATCATGGCCATTGAATGGGAAAGTGCGGTGCCGGAGATTGTCAGCCGGGCCGGTTTGAGTGCGCGTCCCGAGTTTGAGGATGATGTCGAAACAGTTAAAGATACAGGAATTGTAATCAGGGATGTTGGGCCTGCCGAAACTGGTGGTGCTGCCGATGAGGTAATGGCAGCGGCAAAGGTAGAGGCTGAGAAGATGATCGCCGAGGCCAGAGATGAGGTCGCCAGAATGCGGGCTCAGTCTACCGGTGTTTCTGCCCCGACAACTACTGTTGACGAAAGTATTGAATCAGATGATGCAGGAGAACATGAAATGAACGAAAAAGAACGCCAGCTGGCTCTTGATACAGTCCGGATCGGTCTTGAAGCGCTTAAAAAGTCTTTAAACCTGTCCGATGATCAGTTCGAGGCATTGGTTAAATTTGCCACAACTGAAGCTATTTTGATGAAGGAACCGCCAAGTGGCATTGCTGCCCCGGTTACCCCGGCTAAACCGGCTGCTCCCGTCGCTGCTCCTGCCACTCCTACTGCAGCTCCCGCTGCTCCAGCAGTAGATACGGCTAAAGAGGAAGAAGCCAAGGCCGCTTCCGAGGCCGCCAAAAAGGCTGAGATGGAGAAGAAGGCAGCCGCAGAAGTAGCTAAAAAAACAGCTGCAGCGGCTGCCGCTAAGGAAGAGGCTGAAAAGAAAGCCGCTGCCGAAGTTGCTCAAAAAGAAGCCGCCGTAATAACGGAGAAACCGGCAGCCAAGAAGGCTGTTGCGACAGGAGTTGCCGGCGCTACGGCACTGGCTTTAGAGCAAACACCTCTGGCAGAGCGCGCTACCAAGTTGCCGGAAGATCATTATAGAGTTAAATACACCGGCAAAATCAGGGAAACCAATCTCGGTACCGGCGATAATATTATCAAAGTCGGTGGCGCAGAAACCATGCCGTTCCAGCTTTATGAAGGCGATGTACCCAATAAACCGCTGATCGCCATGGACATCCTCGATTATGAGCCTGACGAGTGGCCCGAAACTCTCACCAGGCATTTTGCCGGGGTGATGGACAACCCGGTTAAATGGGCCCAGAAATGTGTTAATGATTATCAGGCCGATGCTATTTGCCTCTCTCTGATGAGTACCGATCCGAATGGCATGAACAGATCGGCAGCGGATGCCGCCAAGGTTGCCGCCGAGGTTATTAACAGTGTCGATGTGCCAATGATTCTCTGGGGCTGTGGTAACGGCGAGAAAGACACCGAAACTCTGCGGGAGATCACCTCCATCGTGGGTGACAAAAAAGTTTGCCTGGCGCCGCTTTCCGATGCTAATTACCGGACAATCGGAGCTACGGCGATGGCCTTCCAGCATCAGATGGTGGCGGCTTCACCGATTGACGTCAACCTTGCCAAGCAGTTGAATATCCTCCTGGAAAATCTGGGCGTGCCCCTTGAATCAGTCCTGATTGATCCTTCCGTTGGCGCCCTGGGCTATGGCATTGAGTATACCTACTCGGTTATGGAGAGGATTCGTCTGGCTGCCATGACCCAGCAGGACGAGAAATTACAGGTGCCGATTATCTGTAATCTCGGCCGCGAGGTTTGGAAAGCTAAAGAAACCAAACTGCCAACCGACGATCTTCTCGGCGATCAGGAACGTCGTGGGGTATTGATGGAAGCAATGACTGCTTCATGTATGCTGACTGCCGGGGGGGAGGTGCTGATTATGAGACATCCCCAAGCCATCGCCCTGACCAAGTCTCTTATTGACGGACTTATTGATTAATAGATTATGTGTGCAAATCGGTTCTTTACACCGCACTGCTCAAATCATAAAAATATCAGGAGTTAAAAATGTCTAAGATCATTTGTTCAGCCGCCATCAGGGGCGCTCACAATATTGTCGATATGGCGGAAGAGAAATTTGAAGCTGCCATCAAGAAATACGGTCCGGAACAGGAAGTAGGTTTTCCCAATACTGCCTACTATTTACCGACCATCTATTCCATGCTCGGTGCCAAAGTAGAAAATCTGGGCGATATGAAGGATATTTTCCAGGAGACGCGCAGATTACTGCCAGCCCTGGTAACTGACGATCTCTGGCTGCCATACCTGGCTCCGGCCCTTGATGCCGGGATGGCGACCTTCTTCGCTGAAGAGATGTTTGAGGCGATCCGTTATCTGGAGACCCCCGATTTTTACACAAAGACGGAAGACCCAACCTCGGAAAATATCTGGCTGGGAGCTGCCGATGATGTCATCTTCAGGAAGAGGGGCGTTGAGTTTGTTGATGGCACCGCCCCCGGCTTCGCCGCTATCATGGGAGCGCCTCCGACCAAGGAAATTGCCAGCAAGATCGCTTTGGAACTCCAGGAAAAAAATCTTTACATCTTCATGCATGACGGCACGGATGGAGTACGGATGCCCGATCAGCTTGTTGAGTCCGGCGTCCAGGTCGGTTGGAACACCCGACTGGTTCCCTTCGGTCAATCCTATACCACCGCAGTTTTCGCCATCGGCTTTGCCTGCAGGGTAGCCATGGCCTTCGGTGGCATCAAGCCCGGTGATTATAAGGGTAATCTGCGGTACAACAAGGACAGAACCTTTGCCTTCGTTATGGCCCTCGGTCCTGTGTCCGACGAGTGGTATGCCAATGCCGCCGGCGCCATTAACTGGGGTTTCCCGACCATCTCCGATTACGATATCCCGGAGGTTCTGCCCACCGGGATCTGCACCTACGAGCATGTGGTCAGCAATATCCCCCACGATGAAATCGTCCAGAAGGCCATTGAAGTTCGGGGCCTCAAGGTCAATATCGCCAAGATCGATATCCCGATGTCGTTCGGTCCTGCCTTTGAAGGTGAGCGGATCCGGAAAGACGACTTGTTCATGGAGTGCGGTGGTGGCCGGACCAGCGGGGTTGAGGTTCTGATCTCCAAAGAGCTGGATGAGGTCCAGGATGGTCTGGTCACGGTTGAAGGACCTGATATCAAAGACATCGAGCAGGGCCAGAACCTGCCAATCGGTATTTTGGTGGAGGTTGCCGGACGCGAGATGCAGTCTGATTTTGAACCAATCCTTGAGCGCCAGTTCCATCACCTGATTAACTATATTCAGGGCATCATGCATATGGGCCAACGGAATATCATGTGGGTCAGGATCGGCAAAGCAGCGGTTGAAAAAGGTTTTTCTTTCGAACACTTCGGCAAAGTCCTGCATGGCAAGCTCCATCAGGAGTTCGGGGCGATTGTCGACAAGATTCAGGTTAAAATCTACACAGAATTAGACAAGGTCGAAGAAGTTCAGAAATTGGCCCGCACCGTTTACGCTGAGCGTGATAAACGCTTGGGCAGCATGACTGACGAGACTGAGGATGTGTTCTATAGCTGTACCCTCTGTCAGTCCTTCGCACCAAGTCATGTCTGCATCATCACCCCGGAACGGATCGGCATGTGCGGCGCCTATAACTGGCTGGACGGCAAGGCCTCTTATCAGATCAATCCCACCGGCCCCAATCAGCCGGTCGAAAAGGGCGAATGCCTCGATCCGGACCAGGGGGTCTTCAAAGGCATCAACGATTTCGTTTCCCAGGCCTCCCGCGGCGCTGTTACCGATCTGTCCTGTTATTCCCTGATGACCGATCCGATGACTGCCTGCGGATGTTTTGAGGCAATTGCCGCCATGCTGCCGCAATGCAACGGCATTATGGTGGTCAACCGCGACTATATGGGGATGACGCCAAGCGGCATGAAATTTACGACCCTGGCCGGTATGGCCGGCGGCGGCGCCCAGACCCCAGGTTTTATGGGAGTCAGCAAACATTATATGACCAGTCCCAAGCTTTTTAAAGCCGAAGGCGGTCTGGAGCGGGTGGTCTGGTTGCCCAAATCGATGAAAGATGAGATTGCCGACAAACTCAAAGAGTGTTGTGCGGAGATCGGTAAACCTGAACTTTTCGACATGATTGCCACCGAGGAAAATGGGACCACCGAGGAAGAGATCCTCAAATTCCTCCAGGAAAAGGGCCATCCCTGTCTGGATATGGAAGCTGCCGTCTAAATCAATTAAATAATTTTTAAGTTTTATATATACGGAGGGACAGAAAGATGGCTTTAACCGGAATACAGATCCTCAAAATGCTGCCCAAGAAAAACTGTGGGGAGTGTGAGATTCCGACTTGTTTGGCGTTTGCTATGAAAGTGGCAGCCGGTCAGTCCGAAATAGGTGAGTGCCCCTATGTGAGTGATGAAATAAAGGAACAGATTGGTGAGGCTTCAGCGCCGCCGATCAGATCTGTCAAATTCGGCACCGCTGATGACACCTTTACAATGGGTGGCGAAACCTGTCTTTATCGCCATGAAAAAAGGTTCGAAAACCCCACCGGGCTCGGAGTGCTGGTCACCACCGAGATGGATGACAGCGATGTGGAGGGGCGGCTTGAGCGCTTCAACTCCCTGCGCTTTGAGCGGGTAGGGGTAGAGATGAAGGCCGATGTCATTGCCATTAAGGACGCCAAGGCTGACGAAGCTTCCTTTGTTGCTCTGACC
>DAOVJK010000076.1 GCA_030673265.1 Pseudomonadota bacterium
ATTATTAAGTTGCTTTCGGGAGGCCATCTTTTTCGTAATAATTAAGCATGGTTAAGATGGGTGAATCGATTGTCTGGCGGTTAAAGGATACGAATTATGAGGCCATTTCAAGTAGTTAGGGACTTCTGGCGGTTATGGCTCGAGGTGGCATTTTGGGTACCACTGGGTGGTGGGTGTTGATTTCTTTTAGTTGACAAGCGCTGTTTTTTTTTTCTTATTATCTAGAGGTTACAACTTAGACGAATCCAAATGAGTGTTGCAGGCCTTCTAGATTCAGGATGGATGTTTTTGGACAATCATAAATTACATTGAAAGGTGAAAAAGAATGAGAAGCTTAAGCATGAGATGGAGTTTTTGGCAGCAAAAGGAATCCTCGTATTTGGCGGTTCTTTTGGGGTTGGCCGTTATGCTGATCGCCGTGCCGGTTGTTGCCCAGGCCGGAGAGGCTGAGCTCAAAATGGAGATTGATAAACTTTGGGCCAAAATGGCCAACATTGAAGGCACTTCCCCGGTTGCAACGGACCGAGAAGGTGCTTCTGTGAGGACAGCGGGGGGCCAAAACTGGGCCGACCGGTTGACGCTCAGCGGGGTTGTTGAGGTTGAGGCCGGTGTTTATGATGATGATACCGTTACCGAGAGTGATATTGCTCTGGCTACTGTTGAGTTAGGAGTTGATGCGGAGGTCAGCGAGTTCAGCTCGGCCCATGTCCTGTTTCTTTCCGAGGATGGTGGGGGGCCAGAGGTTGATGAGGCGTCCATCACCATCGGCAATACAGATAAGAAGCCGCTCTATATGACCGCTGGTAAAATGTATGTGCCCTTTGGTAATTTTGAGACCCAGATGATTTCCGACCCCCTGACCCTGGAACTTGCTGAGACCGGGGAAGATGCTTTACAGTTCGGGGTTGAAGTGGCGGGCTTCTATGCTTCGCTGTACGCTTTCAATGGTGATGCTGATGATGGTGGCGATGATGAGATAGAGCATTATGGGGCCAACGCCGGTTACGCGTTTGAAGCTGATGCGGTAAGTATCGATGTCGGCGGTGGCTGGATCAGCAGTATCCAGGATTCCGATGGCTTGACCGATGCACTGGGGCTGGCTCCCGGGCCGAACGTTCCTGAATATGTTGGTGGTTATGCCGCCCACCTGATCGCCGGCTTCGGGCCGGTCACCTTGATAGGGGAGTATGTCGGGGCCGATGACGATCTGGGTGGTGTCGGTACTAACTCGCAGATTTCCGCCTATAATGTTGAAGCTGGCGTCTCTTTGCCGGTGGCTGGTAAAGAAATCGGGTTCGCAGTTGGTTTCCAAACCAGCGATGATGCCCTTTGGGCGGGTGCCCCTGAAGAGCGGCTTGTGGCCGCCTTCGGTGTTGAGCTCCTGGACGGCACATCTCTGGCGCTGGAATATCTTTATGAGGAGGACTATAGTGTTACCGACGGTGGCAGTGGCACCGACTGGAATACTTATACCCTGCAGCTGGCTGCTGAGTTCTAAGCGACATCTCTATAGTCTGTTGAAATTAAAAACGGATCGTGCCCCTTCTTTGCGGGCATGATCCGTTTTTTTGTTTTATGCGCCTGGGGGGGACAAAGAGGAGCTGGTGCCAATCGGAATTTTGCAGGGGATCTTTGCAAAATATTTCTTTTTGACATAACGGCGCCAGTGGCCACTGCAAAAGGGCCGGAAGATATCGAGCAAATCTCACGAGAACAGACAGTTAAACAATCTGGCAATATTTAACCATGAAATAGTAGACATGGTCATTGGTTTTATTTTCTTATGGTTTTTCGCAAGCATCATTCAAGGCTTGATTCAGCTTGACTATGCTGATTGGTTTCTCCAGGCAGCAACTGATGAATTTAATTTCGCGCTCCGCAATGATTTCTTCGAGTTCTTCGGTGGTGGTGCCGGAGAGGATAATTATTTTAACCGATGGGTTTAAGCTGTGTATTTCAGCGGCGCAATCAATGCCGTTTCTGGCAGGCATATTGTAATCGATGATTGCTATATCAGGATGCCAGGAGTTGAGCTTGGCCAACGCTTCTGCACAGTCTTTCGCGCCGGCGACCTGATAGCCGTCTCTTTCCAGCAGTCTGGTCATGGGGACCATAGCCTGGTCTTCGTCGTCTACCAGCAGAAGACGTTGTCCCAGCCCTTCTAGCTCCTGCAAGGGCGTTAATTGATTTTCGATGGCGTCTCTTTTAGTTAAAGGCAAGGTTATGGTGACTGTCGTACCGACGTTCACGGTTGATTCTATTTTGATATCCCCGCCATGTTCTTTGATGATGCCGTAGCTTGAGGACAGCCCCAGTCCTGTACCCTTATCAACATCCTTGGTTGTGAAAAAAGGTTCGAAGATTTTATCCAGGATGCTCGGCTCTATTCCAGATCCGGTGTCGGTAATAATTATCAGAGCTTCAGAGTCAGTCCCGACTAAATTTATCCGCAGGTCACCTCCCCGGAGCATGGCGTCGGCAGAATTTGAGCAGATGTTTGCCAGAACCTGGAAAAGGGCGCCTTGATCCCCCATAATTTCGAGAGATTGCGCCGCCTCATAGGTGAGGTTGATATTCTTGCCGATTGAGCTTCTGATCAGTTCATATGTATCCGGGATTAACTGGGCCAGATCAATCGGCTGGAATTCTTTATTGATTTTCTGCTGGGAAAACTGCATAAGGCCGGTGATCAGTTTGGAGCCCGCCTTGACTGATTCATTTATCCACCCCGTAAGTTCATTTATCTGCGGGTTGTCCTGATGGTTGCCCTGGAGAACCTGACTGTTCATCAGGATACTGGCCAGAATATTCCTGAAATTATGGGCAACCCCTCCGGTTAATACGGCCAGAGATTCCCGCCTCTGGCTTTTTTGCATCTGCTGTTCCATTGTTTTTTGGCGGGTGATATCGCGAGAGGTGTGCACAAAACCATTGATATGGCCGTATTCATCATATAATGGTGCGATAGAAATCCATAAAATTTTACCACTGAAGGGCATAAACAGCTCAGAATGATGGATTTTGCCATCCTTAAGAACCTTGGGGATGGGGCAATCCGAACATATCTCATCGGAGTTCTCCAACACCTCAAAGCATTTCCGGCCGATCAGTTCTGTGTAAGTAGTCTTGAATTTCTCGCGCCCGGCCTTGTTAATCCTCTGGATTGTGAAGGATAAATCGATGATTGAGATAACATCGTCAATGGCGTCGACTGTCTTTTCCCACTCTGCCTTGGCGTGCAATATCTGATTATGGAATTTTTGTTGCTGCCGAATATGTTTCTTTTCTTTCTCTTCCGCGATCACAAAAACAGCACCCATCAGTAATAATACGCTGACGATCATCAGGTTGTGTTTCTTGGAGAATCTGGCAAGACTTTCTTGTTGGCTGGCGATGCTTGTGTATATCTCGATGGCGCCAACCATGCTGTCATTTCGGATCAGAGGGTAATATGTTTCAATGACGTCATGCTGAAAGGTCTCATGCTCAACGGAAGAAGATTTCTCTTTGACGAGCTTGGAATAAGTTTCGCCTTGGGCGATTTCATTCCAAAAAGTGGCCTGGGGATAGGCTTTGCCAATCTCTTTTTCGATGGTTGAAAATATAATTGTTCCGTCAGCCGAAAATATTCTCAGCTTTTTTATTTCGAAATCATCTAATAAGTTCCTGGCGTCCTCTTTCATGGTGGCGGAGAAAGAGTCTGGGGGGAAATCAGTGGAGCCATGAAAGAGCATCCTGGAGATATGGTCGGCTAATTGTTCAGCATTATCTTCAAAGTTTTCCACAACGAAATTTGAAAACAGCGGGGTCATTACAAAGACCGAGTAAAGCGGCAGGATTAGAACTATCGTAAACACCAAGAGCTTAAAAATGGGAAATCTTCTGTTTGTTGGCATAATCTATGGTTCTACCGGGATGAAAGTGAATCTGGATGTTGTTTTAAACAATGATCTGTATTCTAGCCGATTTGTTTGGAATATTGAATAATTCTTCCTGGCTATAGGATTTTTTCGTAATTGCGATTGGGTAATTCAGTGGCGCAAGTGGTCCCGTTTTGTGTTGTTGTGCGGTTGAAGGCTGGATGGCATGCGGATCCAGGTATTGTCCGACAGGGGTAAGGCGGTATAATGAACAAGGAGGTTAATAGAAACAGAACAAAGATTGTTGCCTTGATCTTTGTTGCATAATTTTTACCTGGCATGATTTATTCGTTTTGTTGCTGCTTATGGCCTCTAAACAGGGCGCCGCCAGTGTGCTCTGAAGTTGAAACGCCGGTTACGCCAAGGTACTCTACATCTTGGAATCCTGCTGCCTGCATCAGGTTGATCTGGTCCCGGACCGGGACCGTGCCGGCTATTCATTGCGCCCAGGCTTCGGGGTTTGGGCGTAATGACTTGGCTGACTCCTTTCTCCGGATAATATCAGCAAATTGTAAGCGGCCACCAGGCTTCAAGACCCGAAGAATTTCTCTGAAAAGAGCGCTTTTCCTCGGCGAAAGATTTATTACGCCGTTGGAAATGACTACATCAAAAATCTGATCAGGATAGGGAATTTCTTCCCTGTCAACGTGGCGGATTTCAACGTTCGTCACCGAGGCAAGGGCCATGTTCCTGGTGGCGCGATTGACCATGGCCTCGGTAAGGTCAATCCCACAAACCTTGCCTTTGCCACCAACCAGATTACTGGCCACGAGCAGATCAAACCCGGCCCCGCAACCGATATCAAGAACCTGAGCACCTGGTGCTATTTTCGCAATTCCAAACGGATTTCCCACGCCGCAGAAGGATTCAAGTAGTTCATTCTGAGAGTTCCTGATCAGGTTGTTATCATAGCCAAGAGCCTCTGCTCCCGCTTTGCCGGTGGGGTATTTGAATTTTCCACCGGCAGAAACGGCCACTTCCGCATACTTGTTTTTTATTGCCAGCCTTACTTTATTTAAATCATCTGGATTTGAAATCTGGATTGCTGCCGGGGGGTGTCTTTTTCTCTTCAAGCCACCGAAAAATCTTGAAAATGCATTGAAAAAGCCAGAACCATTTTGCCGGCGACCGCCAGCCTCGTCAGCGGGAGGTCAACAACTTGATTTGGTATTGCACTTTTCATTATTTATCATCTTTATCTCCGCGGAATAAACTATTGGTTAAACAGCATGGACCATTTGTGGCCTGGTGATATTTATCAAAGTATAAGCAATCTAACGATATTAGGGAAAAATCCGTATGGCTGGCGCCAAGGAGTTTTTTGCCTGAGAGTCAGATCTTTTCACAACTCTGGGACTATTCCAAATGCTGTTGCCTTATTAGCGGCGATTCTTATTGTGTCGGATCTCTGTTATTCATCATTGTTATTCATCCCAAGTTCCTTTATTATTGCACTCCAACGCTATCGGCTACAGGGACAAACAATAATTGAAGAGCTTCGGTCGGTAGATATTGAAGTTATCGGTGATTAATGCTTACCATCAGCACGAAAAGCAAATACGGTCTGAAAGCGATCTTGGCCCTGGCCGAAAACGAGGGGCAGGGTCTCTTGCAGATCAGGGAAATAGCCAGGCTGAAGAAGATCCCCCGCCAGTATCTCGAGCAGATCTTTAACCAGCTTGGTAAGGCCCGGATTATCCGTAGCGTTCGGGGTAAAAATGGCGGCTATAAATTGGCCAGACATCCCCGTGAGATCCTTGCCTCGGAAATTATCACCCTCCTGGAAGGAGGTATCGAATTTGCTGGCGATCAGGAGGAGCAGGGCGAAGTTATTGGCGGATTCTTTCTGGCGGCCGAAGAGAAACTGCTGGAGGCTTTTGCCGTCAGCCTTGAAGAGCTTGTCGCCAGACAACGTTTACGCCGCAATGTTTTGACCTTTGATATATGAGGTTGCCAGCCTGGTAACAATTGTCTTGGAAAAACTGTTATTAAGCCGCAGGATTAGGAGCGAACAGATCTGTTGGCCAAGGGGATTAATTGCCTCCCTGAACAGGCTGTTATGCCCGGAATAGTACAAAAAATCAGGCTCTGCAGAAAACTACCCCCCAGGGAGCGGATCCCTTCCGTCCGCAACTGTTTGGCTAAATTGTCCCTTTATGTGAGTTGGAGGCGACATGCCAGGTCTGAACAGGCATCCTTTCAACTTCCCTCACAGCTGAACAACTTGGCGCTTTCGGTCAATTTTTCGGGGAGACCCATTACATAAAGAACATCATCAGCAAAAAAAGACATTTCTACCTCAGGGTTTGGGAAGGTCTGGGAATCGCGGCGCATCGCGAGCACTGTTACCCCGTATTTTTTTCGTAGTTCAAGCTCCAGCAAGGTCATGCCCGCGATAGAAGATCCCTCCTCAACCCTCATTGCACTGACTTCAATATCTGGGAGATGGAGGCCTAAACTGGAGAAAGAGGTCGGTTCTGTGGCAAGGTTACGGAACATCTCATACCCGTCAGAGCGAAGCTGGGTGACAAGCCCATCTATCTTATCTCTTGGAATAAGATATTTGGCCAGAACCCTTGAAAAAATCTCCACCGATGTTTCAAACTCTTCCGGGATTACTTCATTGGCCCCTATTTCGTAGAGGGCCTGCATTTCAGTAAGGAATCTGGTCCGAACGATTACATGCGCTTTGCCGGACAACCTCCGGACATTTTCGGTGATTTCTCGAGTGGCGGCCAGGTCGTTGATGGCGACAACCACCACGGTTGCATCCTCAACCCCGGCATGGCGCAACACCTCTTCGTGGATGGCGTCACCATAAAAAATAGGCTCGCCTTTTTGCCGTTCCCTCTTCACCGTATCAGGTGACATTTCAATAATCATATAGGGAATACCGGTCATTCTGGCGGCGCGGGCAAGGTTGCGGCCGTTTAAGCCAAAACCGATAATAATCAGGTGCTGCTTGAGCTTTTTATGGATTGTTATCGCCGGCCCGGGCCAGAGTCGGGTCTTTAACTTAACCGGTAACGGGATTTTGAGAAAACGGTCGGCAAAGCGCGGCGCCAAGGCAATAATAAAAGGTGTTGCCGCCATGGTCAGGACCGCTACTGCCAGAAAAAGCTGGTAGTGGTCGGCCAGCAGGCCATGTTCCACGCCAGTCCTGGAGAGAATGAAAGAAAACTCGCCAACCTGGCAGATGGCCAGACCGGCCAGAATGCTACTAAGCAGGGGCAAACCAAAATTATTGCCGAACTGCTGGCGATGGTTGCTTTAAGGATCAGTACCCCGATCGAAGCGCTCATAATAATCAGGAGATTATTGACCAAAAAGGTGGTGTCCAGCAGCATGCCGATTGAGATAAAAAAGAAGCTGGTAAACACATTGCGGAAGGGCAGGATGTTGCCCAGGGCTTGACGACTGTACTCGGATTCCGAGATGATCAGCCCCGCAATAAAAGCGCCCAGGGCTAGCGACAGTCCGACGTTTGAAGTGAGCCAGGCAATAGTGAGACAGATGACAACCACACTCAACAGGAAAAGCTCTTTGCTACGCGTCCGGGCAACCTGATGTAAAAGCCAGGGTACCAGCCATTTGGCACTAACCAGAACCAGGCCGACGATTGCCAGGCCTTTGGCCGCAAAGATGAAAATGTCACTGTCAATTCCGCCCGGCGAGTTCCCGGCCAGCATCGGGGAGACGAGGATCATCGGGACGATGATAACATCCTGGAAGAGCAGGGTCCCCAAGCCGGCCCGGCCATGGGGGGTGTCTACCTCGGCTCTCTCTTGAATCAACCGGAGAACAATCGCGGTGCTCGATAACGAGATCAGAAAACCATAAAAAATGGCCTCCGGCCCAGAGAGGCCAAGTTGACGACCAATGAAAAATACGGCGAGAATTGTCAGGCCAACCTGGAGGGCGCCCCCGAAAATTACTTGTTTTTTGATCTCAATAAGTTTTTTGAAGGAGAATTCGATGCCGATGGTAAACAGCAATAAAATAACCCCTATTTCGGCAAGCACCTCGACTTCGTGTACCGCCGAAATCAGTCCGAAACCATACGGACCGGCCAGGATACCGGTTAGAAGAAAACCGACCACCGATGGCAACCGCAGAAAATGAAATAGCAGCAAGACACCAACGGCTAAGCCGAAAATAATGACAATATCTGTGAGTAACGGAATTTCCATATGGACTATTCAGCTCCTGGGTCAGTTCTGCTCTCGAACTGCTTCATTGAGTTCGGTCAGAATTTTATTTTCATCGACATTGTGGATCATGGCGCTTTGCCTGATATTTTCGGTTGCCTGACCGGGGCAGGAGAAGCAGGTTGCGCCGTAATATTTTTTGAAGACCTTTTGAGTTGCCGGATATATTTTGAGGATATCGCCGATGATGTGGCGGTGGCTTATGGTCTCGCCCGCTTTGAGGGTTCCGGCAATCGAAGCGGCAGACACTATCGAAGCAGGTTTTTCCTCGGCCAGGCTCCTGGCCCCCTTGGTCAGAAGGCTGGCCAGCATCTCGACATCGAGGCCGTGTCGTTGGCAGGCCATGCCCAGGGTGATCGGCATCGTCTTGATCTTTTCCAGATGGCCGGGATCGGCGAGGGGGGCAAAGCCGTTTTTGATCAGGAGTTCGACAAGTTCCGGCCAGTTGCTGATGATCTCGGCCATCCGGGTCTCCGGGGTTATCTCGATCTCCGGTTCGACTGGCGCGACCGGCAGTGGCTCCGCCTCTTTTTCCGGGATGATGATCGTCGCGCCGATATTGATGGCGAACATCGCCACCGAGATGATGTTAATGATTGCAAACAGGGAAAAGGCCAGGCTCGGTCTCTCTGCGGCGGCGATAGCCAGGCCGATCAGGCCGATATTAGCCAGATAGAAATGGATCGGTAGCCAGTGTGGCCAGTGCAGGGGCTTGCCGTTGAAGCGGGGCAGGATAAAATAACCGACCCCGCAGACCATCATGGTCATGAAGCCCAGAAGGTTAAAGTGGACATGGACAAAGCGGAGCCACTCCGGGTAGCTGGCCTCTCCCATCCAGATGCCGAGAACGGCGGCGATAAAAAAATAAAAAAGTGATGCAACAACAAAACCCTTGGTATAGCGATCCATGTTCTTCTCCCGGGGTGACGAGCAATGGTGGCGATTTCTCTGCGAACTTCGGCCTGATGAGCCAATGTCCCACAGGGGAGGCGGCTAGTCAATAATCATTGCACCGGGACTTGAAGTGTTTGCCGTTATCTTTTGTATCGACTTTGCAGGCCCTTGATCATAATTTATTGACATCTTTCGGCCGGAAATGAGACTTTGGTCAGAGGGGAACTCTAAAAGACCTTTGCCGAGCGACCCGATTAGCTTTGGCTGTTTCACAACAAAGATGGAGGTGGGATTATGACTAAAATTGTCCAGTGGGAATCGGATATGGAAAAGGCGTTAGCCAGGGCGAAAAAAGAGGGAAAACCGATTCTGCTCGATTTCTTTAACCCCGGCTGAATTGGCTGCATGCAAATGGATGCAGTTACGTATCCAGATCAGGCCGTAATCGATTTCTGTGCAGATGATGTGATCCCCTTGCGGGTTCAGGCAGACGCAAAGCCTGTCAGTGGCGACTATAATGTTAAATGGACCCCTACCTTGATCACCCTGGGGCCCGATGGTAAAGAGCATTACCGAACCGTTGGTTTCCTGGAGCCGCAAGAGCTGATTGGCCGGTTGTTACTTGGTGAAGGGAAATATTACTTCGATAATGACAAGTTCCCCGAGGCGTTGGCCGCATTTGCGAAGATCCTGGCAGACTATCAAGGTACGGCCGCCGTGCCGGAGGCCATATATTTGCAGGGGGTATGTCAGTATAAAAACAGCGGAGATCCGATGCCCCTGAAGGCGGCCTATGAACTGCTTGAAAAGGATTTTCCCGATAGTGAATGGACCCATCGGGCCTATCCGTATCGATTGATTGGTTGAAACAGGCAGTGGTCGGAGTTGTTTTTGGATAAAGAGCCAGGTCCTTGTGGCCCGGCTCTTTTTTAGTAATCGCAGCATAGATCTGCGGCAGATTCAGAGCCGTGCATAATGTGTTCGGCCGGGCCTGCTCCAGGTCTGCATTTTACCGCTTATGCCATTTGCCAACGAGGCTCGGTTTGTCGACCGACAGAGCCAGTCGTTCCCCGAATTCTGCCCCGGAGATCTCCTCGGCTCCGAGGCTCTGCAGATGGGCACTGTCTACCTGGCAGTCGATCATGTCGAATTCCCAGAGAACCAGTTGCTTGATCAGGGTGGCCAGGGCCACTTTAGAAGCGTTCGGGGCCAGACTGAACATCGATTCGCCGAAAAAGACCGAACCGAGTGAAACTCCGTACAGCCCTCCTTTCAGTTCCTCTCCCATCCAGCACTCCACCGAATGGGCGTAGCCGAGCTCGTGCAATTTGCAGTAGGCCGCGATCATCTCTTCACTGATCCAGGTCCCTTCGCCCTGTTGCTGGCGGATAGCGGCGCAGTTTCTGATGACTTCAGGAAAGGCCTTGTCGAAGGTGACTCTAAAAGATTTGCGACGGATGGTCTTGGCCAGGCTTCTGGAGAGGTGGAAATCATCGGGGAAGATGACCAGGCGTGGATCGGGCGACCACCAGAGAATCGGCTCACCGGGGGAATACCAGGGGAAGATACCGAGATGATAGGCGAGCAGGAGCCGTTCGGGAGAAAGATCGCCGCCGACGGCAAGGAGTCCGTCTTCCTGGGCCATTTGCGGCGGCGGGAAGCTGATTGATTCGTCCAGTTGAAAAACAGGCATGGTGTTTCTTTGTTTGTGGTATTTATTAATGGTTTGATTGTGGGGAATATGTACCATGCTAACCGGTAAAAGTCGATTTTAGAACCATAGATTATCGACAGTGATGGCGAATATTGACGTAAGGCGCCGAGGAACTCCTGATCATAATCAACCGCCAAAAATGTTCACCCTTGAGAATGCGGCCGTCATTACTGGCAGGTTGGCCATTGAATTGAACCGCAAAACCTTTAGCCTGAATTCATTTAACGGTGGATCCTGGCCTAACCCGCATATTTCACCAGTCGAGATGCCCGATTGCGAAACGCTCGATAGGCAAAGTATGATGTTTTCAGCAGGTAAGCGGCCAGAGGGAGACTCCGATACTTTAGTATGCTGAAAGCCTTATACAGCAGATTCTGTACAATA
>DAOVJK010000086.1 GCA_030673265.1 Pseudomonadota bacterium
CATTTGGTACAAACTGTGACCTTGATATTCCACAGCAAACCAAAGGTTTAACACACAAGTACAATCAGTTAAAATGACTTTTCAAAAATACTCATGAAATATGCGGGCTAAATAACCGACAGAGGCAACAGATGACCTTTTCGTGCAAGAATCACGATTTTGATACCGATATCTGCAAAAAACTTAAGTCCCGATGTATCATGGGCAGGCGCGGCTGTGTCCTTGAAGGCCGGGTCGCCCTAAGTGAGGAGACAGAAAGACTGATTGCGGAACTGGAAAAAGAACTGGCCGAAAAAAGAAAAGCGAGAGCTGAAGGCCGGAGATGACCAGCAGTTGTAAAAAAATTCACATCTGGCCTGGCAGCATATCAAAACAGGTATTCAATAAAAATCCTGCAGACTGCCCGATTGCGATGACCAGCAATACTAAACAAGCCAAGCAATTACTCCTGCCTGGATTTCCTCATTATATCCAACTCTGCACTCAGAAAACCTCTTGCGAGCATCTCGGCAAACTTCTACCCAACTCAAATATCATCAAATTTATATTTGCGTAATAATACTATTTTACGATATGGTAGTAATACATTCCCGTACTGCAAAAATCACTTTAAGATCACAACCCTCCCCATTTGACAGGTCAGGTTATATCACATGAGCTTCTTTAATATTTTCACCAGAAGTGAGAAGAATAAAGCGATTACCGTGGTCTCTCTTGTTGTTATTATTCTTGCCGCAGTCTTTGTCTATCAAGGTATTATGCTCCATAGCAGGACAATTGATCAGATCATTATCAAGGAAGAACAATCTATAGACGCAACGATTACGGGCATAACCCGCTATTCCTTCGCACCGTACAAAGAACGACTCAACAATCTTCTGGCCACCAAAAAAGCCATTGCCAAAACCTTTTTTGACCAGGACAGAGATAAACTCTACGATCAGACCCTACCACTCTATCAGGCCTTAAAACGTGAAAACAAACATCTGCATATAATGCATTTCCATCTGCCGGACGGACGCTCTTTTCTCCGCATGCATAATCGGCAAAAATTTGGGGATGATCTAAGCAAGATCAGACCAGCGGTGCAACATGTCCACAAAGAAAAAACCCCTTTAACGTGTTACGAAGTCGGCATTCACGGGGCATTTTACCGAATTATCTTTCCGGTTTTTTATCAAGGCTCTTATATCGGAGCTCTTGAGTTGGGAATCAAGATACATACCTTCATTGATTCCCTCCAAAAACAGCTCTCTGATCCTCTGACCACCTTTTATGTGAGTGAGCAATGGCAAAAGGCAACCACACCAGGAGAGGGAAAATTCATAGCCTTCGGCGAACACACCATAAACACCCATAATGAGCCTGTTTTCAACCAATTGCCACCTGACCTAGACCTCTCACGTGACAACCAGCGTTTAACCATCGCCGGCAAGGATTATCTATTGCATGCCTATCCGGTTATTCATGATTTTCAAGGCAAACTGATTGGTGGTTTTATAGTATTGCAGGATATTACAAAAGTACTCGTCAATCAAAAAGCCTTTGTTTTTAAAGCGATTATCTTTGCCTGCCTTTTATTGACAATAGCGCTGATCGTCCTGAACTTCAGTTTTGGCAGGTTAATCGGCAAACTTGAGCGTTCCAGATCCAACCTGAAAAATACGGTTAACAAACTCGGCTTAGAGGTTGAGGAACGGAAAAAAACAGAAAAGCAACTCTATAATAGTAAAGAAGACTGGGAGAGGACCTTCGATTCCTTCAGTGATCTCGTCACTATCATGAATAGCAAGCTCCAGATTATCAAGGCCAACCAGGCAACTTATAAAATGTTCAATGTAGAACCAGGAAGCCTGGATGGTAGATTCTGCTATGAAATTTATGGTAATAGAACCTCGGCCTGCGACGGTTGCCCAGCCGTGGATACTATTGATAAATACCGGGCAAGTTCCTCCGAAATATACCATCAGAACCTCGACAAAACCTTTTTGGTAAGCACATCGCCCATTCCAGATGAAAACGGTGAATATAGCAATATTATCCACATTGCCAGGGATATTACCGAGAAGAAAAGCCTTGAAACCAAATTACAGCAAGCCCAAAAGATGGAAGCCATCGGCACCTTGGCAGGCGGGATTGCCCATGACTTCAACAATATTTTGACAGCACTTTCCGGTTATACCGAGTTGGTCATCCTTAAAGCTGGCGATAATGAGGGAATCGCCGACTACTTAAAACGGATCAAAGAAGCTACTGAAAGGGCAACAAATCTCGTAACCCAGATCCTTACCTTCAGCCACCGGACTGACCATTCAAAAATGCCGCTACAGGTATCTTTTATTGTGAAGGAAGCTCTGAAACTTCTGCGCTCGTCGATCCCGACCTCAATCGAAATTAAGCAGGACATCGATAGCCAGGGGATCATTCTGGCCGACCCGACCCAAGTCCACCAGATTGTCATGAACCTTGCGACAAATGCCTATCATGCCATGTTGGAGACAGGCGGCACCCTGGGTGTTACCTTAAAGGAAATCATTATTGGCGAGAAAGACAAAATTTCTGAATTTGAAATTACGCCAGGGAAATATCTCCGCCTTGAGGTGAGTGATACCGGCTATGGCATGGATGAGGAAACAAAGGGGAAAATTTTCGATCCCTATTTCACCACTAAAGAAGTTAACAAAGGGACGGGACTAGGCCTGGCTGTGGTCCATGGAATCGTTAAAACTCATCATGGTCACATCCATGTTTACAGTGAGCCCGGCCAAGGAACGACTTTCCATGTATATCTGCCGATCATTGAAGGCGAAGCGGATAGCCACTCACCTCAAATGATCGAAGAACCTGTTCGCGGCGGCAGTGAACGGATTATGTTTATTGATGATGAGCAGAACATTATCGACCTGGCCGCTGAAACACTCTCAATGTATGGCTATAAAATCACGAAGTTCTCTGACGGTGTACTGGCGATGCAAGATTTTGAAAAGCACCCGGATGAGTATGAACTGGTCGTCACCGACATGGCCATGCCCCACATGACCGGCCTGGAGGTTATCCATAAAATAAAAGAAATCCGGCCCAACCTGCCCATAATACTTTGCAGCGGCTACAGTGAAATAATTAACAAAGAAAAATCGCTGGCCCTGGGCATTAGCCGCTATATCCAAAAACCCTTGATAATGAATAATCTGGCTAGAGTTATAAGAGAATTACTGGATATGGACAGCTGACATTCCGCTGGGCTTGTTGCGAAAAGCTGAAAAATCAATCCCGGCAGAACAAAGATTTAGCCTGGCAGCTTGAGAAAGAGAAAATCCTAGCTGAGTTTTGTGAACATAAGTCAGTTTTATAATCATAAGACATCAGACCATCGGGCCTGATTTATTATACACCTGATCAATTGACAATCCCTGCCTGCAGCCAGGCGCTGAGATTCTCTGCCAGCTTAAGATTGCCGTCGGTCAGAAACTTATTCTGAAAAACTGCGTCATCCCCGACAATAACAAACTCACCTTTGCCGATTTTACCGGCAACCATGACTCCCAAGGCCATATTCGGCTCCGCTTGGCCCCTGGTGCCATCGCCATTCATATCAGACCAGCCAACCGGGCTGGTTGCAGCCAGGACTTTGCTGTTGTCATCGAGATTCAGCAACCCCCAGCACCCGTAAACATTGAACCCGTCGAGTCCGGCAGTTAAAGGATGATTCTCTAGGGTGATCACCTTGAAATTAAGCGGCTTACCCGCAATGAGATTAATCTGGTCCCGAACCGGCGCCCGGCTAACCGCGACCCCGAGCTGCTTTAACAAAGGAATGACCGGCACCGAGATATGAAGCATCAGACAGAGCCTGCCACCCCTTTGCAAAAAACCGTCAAGAGCTTTTATCTCGACATCGGAAAATGGCTGAAAAGGTCCGGAAACCATTAGGGCCCCGACATTATCTAACGCTGCTGCGGTTATCCCTCCGATCAGCTTTTTCGGAATCACCCCATTCGCCTGCATCATCATGGCCAAACTGGAAAGACCCAAAGGTTCCTCACTTGTAAGCAGGAAACGTTGACCATGACTCTGATCAACCAGAACCACCTTTCCGGAGCCATGGGCCGCGCCAGAACCTGTATTAAGGACCGTAACCAGCAAGAGGCAGAACAGCATCATGCCCGGTTTTCTCATTTCTCTCATGAACCACCTGTAACAATAAATTTGCCATTAAGCATACGGCCTAACGTTGAAAGTTTTCCCTGTCAGCCGGTTTGCCGGGTCAATGCTCTTTAATTCCGAAATGTCCCCAAACCTCAGCATAATTTCCCAGAAGTTGTTTTTCCAATTTCAGCCGATACTCTTCAAGCCCCTCTGACTTTAAACCAGAAGGAACAAACAGCGGCTCGCCGGCTTTTAAAAACACCCGGGCGAATGGTTTGGGCAAGACGGTTCGATCCCAACTTCTGAAGGCAAAATAACGGTCGGCCCCCCAGCCAAAAGGCACGATCGGCGCCCCTGTTTTACTGGCGAGAAGAACGGCGCCAGCCTGGGCGACAAGAGGTGGCCCCTGGGAGCCATCCGCAACAATGGAGACATTTCGCCCCCCCTTTATAACAGCCGAAATCAGGCCTTTGAGAGCAGCAAGGCCCCTCTTGTTTCTTGAACCACGCACCGTCTCAAACCCCAGACTTTCGAGAATTTTGGCTATATATTCACCATCCTCACTGGCGCTGACCATTCCAACCCAGGGCAGACTACAGTCAAGGGCCGTGATGTAAAAAAGGCCATGATGCCAGAACGCGGCAATAATCGGTTGCCCAGCCCGACTGAATTCTTCAATCTGTTCCATACCCCTGACCTCGATCCGGCAGGAAGGGAAAAGAACCTTTGAAATAAACTTATAGATAACAGGCGCCAGCGCCAAACCTATCCGGTAACTTAAATTTCTCTTTACAGGCATTGCAGCTCCTTATTCTTCAGGGCATTAACCAAATCACGAAGACGGGCCGCCTCCTCAAAATCCAGTTCTTCAGCGGCCCGATACATGTCCTTTTCAAAAGCGCTTATCTTCCGCCGCAACTCATCCAGATTAACAAAATCAACCTCTGGTTCCGCAGCTTGAAGAACCGGCTCAGCATAATCTTTTTCATAAACCGTCTCCATTATATCTTTGATGGAGGACTTGATCGTAGCCGGGGTAATGCCATGCTCGGCATTATAGGCCTTCTGCAGAACCCTACGCCGCTCGGTCTCCGCGATGGTCTTGGCAATAGAACCGGTAATCTTATCGGCATACATAATCACCTTGCCATCGACATTACGGGCCGCCCGACCGCAGGTCTGGGTCAAGGAGCGTTCACTGCGCAGGAAGCCCTCCTTATCGGCGTCGAGAATTGCCACCAGCGACACCTCGGGAATATCCAGGCCTTCCCGGAGCAGATTGATGCCAACCAGCACATTATACTCAAGCCGTCTCAAGTCCCGGATCAGAGTCATCCGCTCCAGGGTTTTGATATCAGAATGCATGTATTTGACCTTCACCCCGAGATTATCGTAATAATCGGTGAGGTCCTCGGCCATCCGTTTGGTCAGGGTAGTAACCAGCACTGCCTCGTGCCGCTCAACCCTCAGGCGGATCTCCTCCAGCAAATCGTCCACCTGGGAAGTCGCGGGCCGCACTTCCACCTCGGGATCGAGGAGACCGGTGGGCCGGATAATCTGTTCAACGATCCGCCCTTGGGCGCCAGCAAACTCATGCTCTCCCGGAGTGGCTGAAACGTAGACCACCTGCTGGAAACGTTGGTCAAATTCCTCAAACCGCAAGGGCCGGTTATCCAATGCCGATGGCAGTCGAAAACCAAACTCGACCAGGGTTGTCTTGCGTGAACGATCCCCCCGATACATACCCCCGACCTGGGGCACCGAGATATGACTTTCGTCGATGAACAACAGGAAGTCGGGCGGAAAATAATCGAGCAGGGTCGGCGGCGGCTCGCCGGGCTTACGGCCGGTCAGATGCCGACTGTAGTTCTCGATGCCGTTGCAATAGCCAAGTTCCGCGATCATCTCCAGATCAAACTCGGTCCGCTGGTTAAGTCGCTGGGCCTCGACCAGCCGCCGCTCCGATTCAAAAAAGGCCAGCCGCTCCTGCAACTCTTCTTTGATCGTGCCCATGGCGATCTGCAGACGCTCCTTGGAGGTGACAAAATGACTGGAGGCAAAGATGGTGATCTCGTCCAGATTCCCCAGGACTTCACCCCGCAGGGGGTCGATGATTCTGATCGCATCCACAGTATCACCAAACAGTTCCACCCGGATCGCCTGATCTTCCTCATAGGCCGGGAAAACTTCCAGCACATCCCCGCGAACCCGAAAAGTTCCCCGGTGGAAGGACATATCATTTCGTTCATAAAGCATATAAACCAGCCGCCGTTTGATCTCCTCGACCGGATACTCGGCTCCGACGCGCAGCAAGAGATGCATATCCTTGTATTCTTCGGGAGAACCGAGACCGTAAATACATGATACCGAGGCGACAATAATAACGTCGCGCCGAGTCAACAGTGAACGGGTGGCGGAATGACGCATCTTGTCAATGGCGTCGTTAATCGCAGAATCCTTATCAATAAAGGTGTCGGATTGGGGGATATAGGCTTCGGGCTGATAATAATCGTAATAACTGACAAAATATTCAACCGCATTATCGGGGAACAGCTCCTTGAACTCCGAAAAGAGTTGCGCGGCCAAGGTCTTGTTTGGGGCCAACACCAAAGCCGGACGATCCAGCTCGGCAATTACTTTGGCGATGGTAAAGGTCTTGCCGGAACCGGTGACCCCCAACAGAACCTGCTCCCGGGCGCCATCCTTGAGCCCCCGGCAGAGGGTCTCAATGGCAGCCGGTTGATCGCCGGCCGGGCTGAATTGACTAACTAATTTGAACATTGATTGCGTGGCAATTCCTGAATTGCTATGCCCCTCGGCTATTTCTATGCCCCTTGGGTATTGCTATGCCCCTTGGGTGCTTTTCTCAGTCTTCGTTTAGTTGCGTGAGTATCAATCTTTTTAGATAAAATGATCATAACCATGATAAGAGATATCAAGGCGCTTGGCACCATCAATCAGCACCACACCTTTACCGTTAACAATGCGCCCTACCGGGACAATTTCACGACCAAGTTCACGACGGACAATCTCCTGCAATTTTTCACTATTCACTGCCGGAACCGTCAAGAGCAATCTATAATCCTCACCGCCACTGAGCGCCCACGACATTGGCTCACAACCGAGTGCTTCGGCTGCGTCCCGCAGATTATCTGCGATGGGCAGCAAACCACCATCAATTTCCGCCGCCACCCCGCTTTCACAACAAAGATGGGCGAGATCTGTGGCCAGACCGTCGGATAAATCCATCATGCCATTGACCAGACCGCTCTCGGCCAGGATCCGGCCCAGAACGGTTTCCGGGGTGGGATCGAGATGGGCCGCAATCAATTGCCGCCAACTATCTTTTTCACAACCAAGCCCCCTGCGGCAGATCTCCAGACCAGCCGCCGCGTTACCAAGCGGGCCGCTGACCATGATCAGATCACCGGGCCGAGCAGCCGAACGCAACAAGATTTCAGCCTCGGGAGCCTCGCCCATAACGGTAACCGAGATTACATAGCCCCCCACACTCTTGACCGTATCTCCACCGATCAGCAGGGCTCCGTGTTCGGTCAAGGCGGCCAAAAAACCGGCCATAAATTGATCTAGCCACGATTCGGCAAAACCGAGCGGCAAAGCCAAAGAAAGCAGGCAATAGCGAGACCGACCGCCCATGGCGGCCACATCACTCAAATTAACGGCCGCAGCCTTACGGCCCAGCAGTTCGGGAGGATGCCAAGCCAAATCAAAATGCACCTTCTCAACCAAGGTGTCAGTGGTAACCAACTCCACCAAACCGCGACCCCGCTTAATAACCGCGCAGTCATCACCAATCCCAAGCAGCAGTTCCGCCGAACCGGACTGACTATGCCGCCTGATCCGGTCGATTATACCTTTCTCGGATAAAGACATCTTCCCTACCGTCTACTTAAGCAGCTGCAATTTAGGTTTAGCTTGCTTATCTTTATCGCCGGGAGCATCGTCGGGCACATCAGGCTGAATACCATTCAGGTCAACTGCCTGGATAAACCGCTGATCGCCACCCATGGTAAAAGTTTCCTGGCCGGTAAACTGGGCCAGACGTAAGGTCCATTTCACCTCCTGGGGCGGAACGGTCAGCAACTGCAGGGAGATGTGCCACCACTCATCCCGGCGGCTATCATCCCGCTCAAAATCCTTCACTCTGGCGTACAGCAATGATCTGGGGGTATCAATGGCGATCAGAACAATATCGCCAATCTCGGTGCTATTTTTAAAACTGACCACCTTCCGCAACTCTTCAACAAGATTTTCCATAACTACCCACTTAGACTTTCATTTATCCGTCCGACCTGATACTCTCAAAAGAATACCGCGAATAGATACTACTCAATCGGAGGAAGGTTCTGACGAGTTACACCTTCGCCACATTCATGATGGGCTCCATTTAAAACAAAACCCAACCTTTTTAATGACATTGAGCATTACTGTATTTGTGAAAAACTGCCCATGTATTTTTTGGTTAAGTCCCTTTGTTAAACAGGCGTAAAGCAATCTGTTTTGGGAGCGGCCAACAATAATCCTGAAAACCATGTCTAAGCTGATCTTGGACTTTATTTATTAAATCATTTCGCAATCTTTGCAAAATTTATTGGCAATGATTAAAATCAAACATGTAACTTCTCAAAAGCAAATCACGCCAAGGCATTACATTTAAACGCGAATTGACTGAAAACCCTTATAAATTCAGGAGAGTCAATAACATGAAAAGCTTCATCAACGTTTCTGTAAAAGAAATTATCCTGACCATTATTCTGATCGCCACTCCGAATCTGGTCGTGGCCGAAAACCTGCCCGGCAACATCGCGGACCTTGTCGAACAGATGGGGCCTTCGGTGGTTAATTTATATTCGACCAAGATCACAAAACCCACGCGCAACCAGGGACTGCCTCAGTTCCATGACAACCAGGAGATCCCCGACCTCCTCAAGAAGTTTTTCGACTTGCCGATGCCGGAGAACCAACCGGGCCACCCACAAAAATCGCAAAGTCTGGGTTCAGGGGTCATCATTTCGGCCGATGGCTATATCGTTACCAATAATCACGTGGTTGAAGGGGCCGAAGAGATCAAGGTCCGTTGCACCAACCATGAAGAGTATGATGCGAAGATCATCGGCCGCGATCCTAAAACAGATGTGGCCCTGATCAAGATTGAACCACACAACGGTCTGACCTACGTAAAGTTTGGCGATTCCGATAAAATTCGGGTTGGTGAATGGGTCGTCGCCATCGGCAATCCATTCGGTTTTGAGAACACTGTTACAGCCGGCATTGTAAGTGGCAAGGGCAGATCGTTCGGCAGCGGCCCTTACGAAAACTTCATTCAAACCGACGCATCCATCAATCTGGGCAATTCCGGCGGTCCCCTTTTCGATCTTGACGGTGACCTCATCGGAATCAACTCTGTCATTTTCAGTCGCAGCGGCGGCAATATCGGTCTCGGTTTTGCTATTCCGGTAAATATGGTCAAGAATGTTGTCGATCAACTCAAAGAACATGGCACGGTTACCCGTGGCTGGCTCGGAGTTATGATTCAGCACGTTACCGCAGATCTTGCCGACAAATTCGGTCTGGAGCGACCTATTGGCGCCCTGGTCGGTGAAGTAATGGAGAACAGCCCTGCCGATAAAGCCGGCATAAAACAGGGTGATGTTATAATCGAATTCATGGGCCGGGAAATTACCGCCATGACCACTCTACCCTCTTTTGTGGCCCTTACTCCGGTCGGCACGGAAGCGGAATTAACGATTATCCGTAAAGGAAAAAGAAAGAAGATCAAGATAACAATAGGCAAACTGAATGAAGAACAGATTGCCACCGGCTCATCAGCAAGCGACAACATCAATCGGAAACTTGGCCTGACCGTTCAGGAAATAACCCCGGAATTGGCAAAAACATTGGGAATTAAGGAGAATGAAGGATTGATCATCTCCGATATTGAAAGCAGTTCTCCAGCAGCCGCAGCCGGAATAAGACGCGGCGAGATCATTCTTGAAGTCAACCAGAAACCGATTACAAGCATCAA